>CAZDAF010000411.1:0-3262 GCA_964503115.1 uncultured bacterium | reverse complement strand
CCCATACGGCCATTCTAACAAGATCTTCAAGAACTAAACGTCCTAAAGTGCTAATAAGAAACTGGACATAGTGAATATACTCATGAACAAATACAGACTGCGCAATGATATTGCAATCAAAATCAGTAGAATTATATTCAGATAGATCAATGGTCCATGTATAGGGATTAAAGTGAGCCATTCCCCCCCCAACAATAAAACAATACTCTCCCACCTGACTTTTTACTCAGGTGGGCAGAACAGCCACAAGAAACAGCCACACGAATTCAGGTGGTTGATTCCTGTGGCTCGTAAATTCCGCCAGAGGCGGATAAACCTTGAAAAATAAGTCCCTCCTCCGGTGGGTAAACGGGGCGAGAAGACCTACGGCTAAAATTTGAACTTTAATCGCCGGAGGCGATCTCCGACCACCTATTTCCCCAACGTCGATCTTAACCATTCGCGTCCCTGACCGCTTTTGAAAAATTTCTCCCTTTTTCTCGCTTCTTCATGGCTGTCAAATATCTCCTTGTAAATAAGTTTCCAAGGAGCACCGGCTTTAGTAGAACGACAATTGCCGCCATTGTGCTCTTTCAGCCTTCTCCCAAGGTTGTTTGTTATTCCAACATATCGCTTATGCGTACGCTTACTTTTAAGCACATATACGAAGCATTCAGCCATTAACAAACAGCCACAGGAAATAGCCACAAGAACTCAGAAGGTTGCCCAAGATGATGCGTAAGTATACAAAAACAAAGTCGGGGCGAGAGGATTTGAACCTCCGACCACCTGAACCCCATTCAGGTGCGCTACCAGACTGCGCCACGCCCCGGATCGTTAAAAATGCTAGCATAGTTATAGTTTATTTTCAACATGGCCGGGGTAAGGGGGCCTGAGGTTATTGGTGTGTTTAAACGTGGCAGGGAAAGGTAGGGTGTTGCCATCTTTGCGCCAGCAGGTAGCATCATTATAATTCGACGATGGGGTCTTTAAAGAAAATAATCAAGGCGGAATTTATCACTGGAGCGAGCGACGTTAAATCGATACCTCGCGAGAGTCTGCCTGAAGTGGCTTTTGCAGGGCGGTCGAATGTCGGCAAGAGCAGCCTCATCAACCGGCTGTTGGGTCGCAAGCGTCTTGCGATCACGTCGAGCAAGCCCGGCCGCACTCGCCAGATAAATTTTTTTAATATCAACGACATGCTGTTAGCGGTGGACTTGCCAGGTTACGGTTATGCGAAGGTGAGTCGGTCCGAGAGGCGCAAGTGGGGTGAGCTTGTGTCGTCGTACATGCGCGATCGCGGGGTGCTGGCGGCGGTGGTGGTTATTATCGATTTACGTCGTGAGCCGAACGAACATGATCTTTCGCTGATGGACATGCTCGATGACCTCGGCATCCCGCCCATCGTGGCGCTCACGAAGATGGACAAGGTCAAACGCGGGCAGCGTGCTAAACGCCGTGCGGCGATAGCCCGCGCACTCGATATGACACCGGGCGACCTGATACTTTTCTCCGCAGTCACCGGTGAGGGTAAGGACGATCTGTGGAAGGCGATCAGATCGCGCGTTGATGAGTTAAGCGGCAGGGGTTGAGGTTAAAACACTTTTTTCTCTTGCGGCGATGGTTGCCGTAAAGCTATTCACCGGCCCGTGTTGCATCACGTTGGTGCTCAATCCGAAGATCGAGCCGCTTGCCAGGACGACAAACACCACTCCAGCGCGGATGATGTCACGATTCCGCCTTAGAAAACCCGTTGGCAACATCAACAGCTGATGGTATTTCAGAATATTTGTTTGAATTATTTCTTCGAGTTAGGTATTTGACGAGCAGGTGGAAATTGGGATTACAGTCTGACGGACCAGTAGGGGCGGAAGCGGGATTCGTCGACCTCGAGCGCATGGTCTATTTCCTCGAGCATTCTTTCCTTATCTTCGGGCAGGTTGCCGGAAATGTCCCAGTAGTTTGAGTTGTGGTCTGAAAGCAGTTCGGAGGTGCAATCGAGGTTCTGGACCATAAGTCGTATTTCTTTTAACGATTGGTGTGGGGAGGGCAATTCCCATGCGCCTTGTTCGAATTGGTCGTGCAATTCGGTTCCGGGTAGGGGCGTGGTGGTGCGAAGCCTTATGAACGTCGGGTTAATGGCGCTGAGCACCCGTGCGGATTCGAGTGCGTGCTCTTCGAGTCGGTCAGTGCCTCCGAGGCCGACCATGTAATATTCGCTCAACTCGATACCTGCCTCGACCACGCGGCTTCCGGCTTCGATTATTTGATCGGATGAAACGCCTTTTTTTACTCTTTCGAGCACGATGTCGTCGCCGCTTTCCATACCCATATGAATTCTTCCGAGCCCAGCCTCGTGAAGACGCTTGAACTCGTCGAGCGACTTGCGCTTGACGAACCTTGCCCCGCCGTAGACGGTAATACGCTCGAGATCACTGAAGGTTTTTCGCGCGTATTCGAAAATTTCGGTGAGCTTGTCGGTTTTCATGATGATGGTGTTTGCATCGGGCAAGAACATCGATCTGACTCGTGCGCTGTCGTAATAGTTCCATGCGGCGGCGATGTCTTCTTTTATATCCTCGACGTCGCGCATGCGAAACTTTGTGCCCTTATACATGGCGCAGAACGTGCACTTGTTGTGAGGGCAGCCGATTGTGGCCTGTATGAGCAGCGAATACGCTTCGCTCGGAGGTCTGAATATGTTTCCTTCATATCTCATTTTTCGCTTATCCCAAACTCGTTTATGTTAGATGATCGATGGTACATGATGGTTTTACTTTTTCTCGCGTTTAACGCCTCTTGTCATCATCGATCTAAGGGCTGCTTTCAATTCCTCGTCCTCGATCCCCGCCAGCGCTTCTTCCATCTCCCGTTCTGTTTGGAGGTCGAGCTTTTCGGGAGGATGTTCGGGCTTCTTTTTATGGGGGATTGATGCTCTTAACGGCTCGCGATCCAACGGCCCGATGCGAAACCTCAATTCACGGACGGCATCCCATCCCAGAAGTTCGTTGATTTTTTCCACGATGCCTTGCCGAAGCATACTCAATTCCTGCATCCAAACGTTGTCCTTGGTTTCGATAACCATTATACCTTCGGTGATGCTTTTCGGGCGGCAGTTTCGAGCTACCGTTTCGCCTACCGCCTCTTCCCAAACCAGAAAGACCTCGTTTTCCTTGATGCGTTTTCTCAGGCCAAGTCTGCCCAGAACGGAGTCGAGAAGGTCGCCCACCCGTGCGGGAGAGGATCTCTTCTCCTGTCGGCCGGAAACCATAAAAATAGGATA
>CAZDAF010000410.1:0-3278 GCA_964503115.1 uncultured bacterium | reverse complement strand
AGACAAGGGATTTAAATCCCTTGTCCAAGCGGCGTCAAGCCGCCGCACTCCACATAGTGAAAACGGCCGGCCGAACGCATAAAAACAAGGAATTGGAGCAACCCTCACCAATAATGTCGCACACCCCTGTGGCATATTTACATAGCGCCCGTAAAATGCTACATATCGGTTGGGCCGAGATCAAAAGGATATTGCCGTGGGCATGAGATTTTGGAGAGTCGGCAATGTTGTTTATAGTGGAATTTCATATTGGCATTTGGCGAGGAAACTTTCAGCATCGGTAGGAGGAGGAAATAAATGGGATACCTGGAATTTGAAGTCGACATAAGCCCTAAAGCAAAAGTCTTACAGGAAGCTGCCAGAGAGTTCGGCATGGAAGTCATGCGGCCCGCGGGCATCGAGCTGGATAAGCTTAGTGATCCTGCCGATGTGATGGCCGAAGGCTCCGTTTTGTGGGATGTATTTAAAAAGTACCGCGAACTGGGCTTTCACAAGATGATGATTCCAAGGGCGTACGGTGGATCGGCGGGTAAAGCGCCTGCAATAGCTCAAACGCTGATAGGCGAACAACTGGGCTATGCGGATTCAGGACTGGCTATCAGCCTGGGAGCCGCAAGTATGCCTTTCGCCATGGCGATTTTGTCTCCCGACGCCGAAGTGCGAGATTTGGCGCGGCAGTATGCCGAGGACACCGAGGCCGATATGGTCGGGTGCTGGGCCATTACCGAGCCGGATCACGGTTCGGACTGGGTCATGGGAACCACCAAGGCCGGCGACAACCCCAAGTTGGGCCCCGGCACACGGGCGGTTAAAAAAGGCGACGAATATATCGTCAACGGCTGGAAAGCGGCATGGGTCAGTAACGGCACGATAGCCACTCACGCCGTCCTCCACGTCGGCATCGACCAGTCCAGGGGGATGCATGGTTCCGGAATCGCCCTTTGTCCTCTCGACCTGCCCGGCATATCCCGCGGCAAACCTTTGAACAAAATCGGCCAGCGGCCACTCAACCAGGGAGAGATATTATTCGAAGACGTCAAGCTGCACAAAAAATATATGCTCCTCTCCACCCCGGGCGTTTTCGGATCAAACGTTTTCGGCAAAGTGTTTTTAGGCACGGCCAACAGCTTCATGGGCGTAACATTTGCCGGCCTGGCTCAAGCAGTGCTTGACGAAGCTATCAAATTCGCAAAAGAAACCGATTATTGCGGAGCCCCTCTCATCGAGCAGGAAAGGATCAGGCTTAAACTCTTTTATATGTTTGCCATGGTCGAATCGGCGCGCCTTTTTGCACGTAAGGTAGTGAACTACAGGAACGCCAAAAAGCCGAGCCCCGTTGCAAAGGGCATTTCAGCCATGGTTACTTCCTCCAAAGCGACGTTCTGGACGATCAGCAATGCCATTCAGTTGCTTCAAAAGCTCTATGTCAAGTACGGCGATAGAGAACGGGTGCGCTCTTTTATTGAAAAAATAGCGCAATCCGACGGCAGCAAAACGCAAATGGATTGGGGAATGTATGGTATCGCGTCCAAGGTCCTGGCCACCGAGACCGCATTTAATGTGGCCGGCGAAGCCATGCAGATATTCGGCGAAAAAGGCATATCGACCGAATACCCGGTCGAAAAAATGTTAAGAGACGCCCGCGCCGCCATGATCGAAGACGGGGCCAATGAAGCCCTCGCACTGGCCGCCTCGGAAGGCCTCTAAGCCTCGAGGAGAAAACGACCCCGAAGGGTTTTGCACCCCAATCACCGTGTTTCGCCAAAGGCGGAATTTCGTCCATTGGACATTATTTTAAAAACCAGGGCCTTGAGGGCTATAATCACAATTGCATCAAGCACAGCATGGGAGAATTTGTTGGGGCTGGCGATATCACGACAAATGGTGTAGAAAGTATGTGGGCGCTACTCAAGCGCGGTTTGTACGGTACATGGCATAAGGCGAGCAGAAAACACCTTGCGCGTTATGTAAACGAGTGTATGTTCCGGCTGAATGAGGGCAATGTAGAAAATCATACGAGGGATCGAATAGACAGTCTCATTGCCCGCGCTTTCGCGCACCATATTACATATGAAAGGCTTACGGCATGAGTACACAGAAGAAAGTTCCCCCGGAGTTAGATCAAATTATCGATAAGGTTTTTGGTTATAAACCGTCAAAGGTTTTGGATGAACCAAGCGAAGTTCCGGCGGCGGCTGGCGCATGGTCAGTCTCGGTAGATGATATATTTAAGAACGGCGACGTTCGGCTTGATGCTACACACTTTGATCCCAAAACCGCAGGGGCTGTCCAGGAATTGAGGGAATCGGGTATTGAGCTGGAGCCATTATCCAACTTGGCTCTGGTTGAACTGCGTAGCCAGTTCACGCGAATTTGGGCACGCGACCACAAACACGGTATCCCTTATCTGAACGCGACTGATTTGTTAAGTCTATTAGCATTAGGCATTCCTGCCGGAGGGTATCGCTATCTCTCTCACGCAACGGAGACCAACATCAATAGCCTCATTATTCGGGAGGGATGGTTATTGATGACTTGCTCA
The DNA here is from genome assembly GCA_964503115.1 of uncultured bacterium. Taxonomy (GTDB): domain Bacteria; phylum RBG-13-61-14; class RBG-13-61-14; order CAYWKU01; family CAYWKU01; genus CAZDAF01. Next base: position 736 of record CAZDAF010000410.1, on the reverse strand, counting down.
GGAACGATAGGGCGCGTGTTCTATGTTCCCAAAAGATTGGACGGCTGGGCCGCGACACATGACCTCATTCGGGTTATACCTAAAAAGAACAACCTCGCTGGTTATCTGTATGCGTGGCTTTCTAATCCGGTCGCACAGTCTCAAATTCTTAGTTATACGCATGGCGGTCAGATCGACCATGTAACTGATGACCAGGTAGCGGAAGTGCTGGTTCCGCGCCTGTCTCCCGATCAGGTCAAAAACATTCACAACAAAGTGATAAAGGCTCTGCGAGCGCGGGAGAGGGCCATTCAAACACTATCTAATGTGTGGTAAATACCATGACTAACGATGATAACAACATTGTCTATCTTGTCCCTCCGGGAAAACTCCGGTGTTTTGTGACTGGCACATTGATAAAAGATACGCCGGAGGAGCACGTGCGCCAGCGATGGGCGCGGAGCTTAGTGGAGGAGTATGGTTATCCAAAATCAGACCTCGGCATTGAGGTTAAAATCTCAATGGGGCGTGCGCGGAAACGGGCTGATCTCGTAATATTTCGACACGGTGCAAAACATACACAAGATGAAGCTCTGATTATTATTGAGGCTAAACGCGATGACAAGAAACCGTCCGACGCACAACATGGCGAAAGTCAGTTGAAAAGCTACATGGCCGCGAGTCCTGTCTGTCGATTCGGATTATGGGTCGGCCAGGAGAGGCTAGCATTCGAGCGGGATCAGGATACGGGGCAAAT
>CAZDAF010000409.1:0-3324 GCA_964503115.1 uncultured bacterium | reverse complement strand
CAAATAATCGTAGAATGGATATATCCGATCCGGCAGGTTCTCCTTCCTGATGATTATGATTATATCAACCTTTTAAATCCCTATTAATTTTTGTTTCGGGTGCTCTTCAATTTAAATGCATATGAACTTCGGTTGATTCGACGGGCTGGAGGCTTCGTATCATCTCATACCGGTTTTGACCTAACCTCAATTGCCGATGGCAGTCAAGCGGGTCTCGAAGCATGGAAATTACTAACGCCTTGCTTAGAGAAGAAACTATTGCCGCAGAACCTCATGTTCCAGATAGAGTTGTAAACAATGTAAGGCAACATCAGGAGGAAGTCGGTAAGGCGTTAGGCACTCAAGTTCACGATGCAACAGTTACCCTTTTCCAAAGCATTGTTTTTCATCCGGAAAATCAAGACCGCATTCCGAAACCGATATCTCCACAATGCTTAAACCGTCTCTATGTCGAATTCCTTAATGCGTATTATCGTATTATGCTTTTTGCCCAGGCTTTGATAGCGTCCCAATCGCGAAAGTCGCCTTCCTTGAACCCCATCCGCTTCATTACAGTTCTTTCTCCGCGAGACAACTTGGCAAAGTCCAATACTCCGGCAAAAATGCCGATATCTTCCGGTTTGACTCGCGGTGAGTTTTTGAGTACCGGATTCAGGTAGGCCAGGACACGGCTTTTTGCTTGCTTGACGGTTTCATCTTCTGAAGCACCTTGACCTCGTTTCGGCTGTCCGGGCACAACCTGCAGGCAGGTCATAAAATAGGCCACGGGCATTTGGCTTAACGCTTCTTCGTGGTTTTCTACGAACTTCGATGCTTCTTTCAGCCATTTGCCGCCACGGGCGGCACCGCCCAAAACAACGGCGGTATACGAGCTCAGGTTATCCACTTCTTCCGCCAGGCGTACGTCCGCAGCCGCGCCCGTTGCGCATATCTCCTTTGCAATGGCCTCGGCGACCTCGCCGGTGGTCCCGCACCTGCTCGCGTATGCCACCAGGATATTGCTTGCCGTTTTCTTCTCTCTCCCACAACTTGATTTGACGAATTCGATTTTCGGCTTTCCCATACCTGTCGCAGGCAGTCCCAGAGTGGCGAGTGTGGTCAACGCAATCGCGCCTCCACTCGCCTCAATCAGAAAACGCCGCCGTGAAACATCACACTCATTGTTCTTCTCTACGGTATCTTCAGCTTTTTTCTTGTTCGAAAAATCTTTTTTATCATCGCCCATTTCAATTCCTCCCTTTCAAATCATTGGTATTGCTGTTTATCTTTTTCCGCACCAAGTGGTGCACACTAATATGACTGATTGTTTTTTAATCGCTTGGCTAAATCATTAGCTATATCAGCGAGTTATATCCTAATATGAATCTATATATCTTTTTATAGTCGTCAAGCAGGCGGAGGCAATACACCTCTTGCCGCTTCAGACGAGTCACTATACGGTTCTTCGCTCCGATTTGCAGCACGGACAATCACGTCTTGACATGCCACCCCCGATGTGATTTGCAGGGATCCCTATGACACAAGGTTCACTCATTGAATGCGCGGGATAATGCCTCGCGGTAAGGGACCAAGTCCGCCGGTAGATCTTCGAGCAGGGGCGAGTTGTCGCAGACGGTATCCACGGAAAGCATTTTCAACTGATCGCGCGTTACCGGCCAGAACGAGAAGCGGTCAAGAACAGCGGAAGCCGCTTTTACCGGAAATGCCGGAAAATGTATGAGCCTGACTTTCCTGCCCAACACCTCTCCGGCAATTTCAAGCATTTGGTTGTAAGACATCGATTCAGGCCCTCCGACCTCGTAGGCCTTTCCAACCGTACGACTTTCTTCGAGAGCCCGGGCGAAAAAGTCGGCTACGTTCCAGATTGCGACCGGCTGCATCAGGTATTCACCGTTCCCGATTACCGGCGTGACGGGCGCCGAGGCCATTTGCTTGAGCAGCGCCGCAAATTCACCGCCCGGCCCGATGATGACCGAAGGTCGAAATATTGTCAGCTCGAGATCGAGCGACCGGAGGTGTTCTTCCGCCGCCCACTTACTAGACCAGTATTTCGTCGGCGTATCCGGTCGAGTTCCCAGCGCGCTCATGTGCACGAAGCGCTTTATTCCGGTATCTGTCGCCGCCGCAGCGACGTTGCAGGTACTTTCGAAGTGAGTCCGCTGAAATGTTATTCCTTTCGACGGGAATTCCCTGATTATACCGACGAGGTGAACGACGGCGTCACATCCGCCTGCGGCTTTACTGATGGATTGGAGGTCGGTAACGTCGCCGTGGGCTATTTCGCATTTTGCCCGGATGCGCAATTTCGATTCGCTGCCGGGACGCACCAATGCACGGACGGTGTGGCCCTTTTCGACAAGTTTTTCGGCGACGTAATTCCCGACGAATCCCGTCCCACCCGTTAAAAGAATTTTCATGAGGCCATTTCCTTAATTGATTGTAAAAACAACATAAAAACATCGCAATTTAGTGGCAACTGTTTGAGTTAAACTCGATTCGATTTCTTATGTGAGCAAGTCAAAGGCCGCTTTCAGTACCGCTTCGGGTGTTATATCGTTCATGCATCGGAAGTGTCCCTCCGGGCATTTTTTCGGTCCGTGCGGGCTGCACGGCCTGCATTCGAGCGGCAGAGACGACTCGACGATGCGGGACTTATCCGTGTATGGGGCGAAGCCCATCTCGGGGGTGGTAGCTCCGAATATCGCCACTACGGGCACGTCGAGAGCTGCGGCAACGTGCATCGGACCGGTGTCGTTGGTTATGAAGAGGTCGAGGCGTGCCAGCAGCGCGGCCATTTCCTCGATGGTGGTTTTTCCCGCCAGGTCGATAACATCCGCATGGGAGAGTCTTTTTACCGTTGCGGACACCTCGGCGTCTTTCGGACCGCCCACGAGCGCGAAACAAGCGGCGCGGTCGCGAGCCAGCGCGTCTATGACGGCGGCGAATTTCTCCGGCGGCCAGCGCTTGGTGCCCCAGACCGACCCGGGCGCAATTCCTATACGCAACGGCGCTTCGAGAAAGTCGCCCGCCAGTTTTTCGGCTCCGTTTTGCCCTTCGGGTGTGACGGCCACTTCCGGGTTGGGCTTGTAATCTCCCGGCACTCCGCCTAAAGGATCGAGCAGGGCAAGACTTCGTTCAACATCGTGTATATCTCGGCGGCGTTCGATCCGATGCGTCCAGATAAAGGGCAAGGCGTTTTCATCGAATCCTATGCGGATTGGAGCGCGTGTCAGCCGGGCGAGTGCCGCCGAACGGTGCGAGCGATGAGGCGATATTATAATATCGAAGCGTTTGTCGCGTAACGTACGGGCCATATCGAAAAAT
>CAZDAF010000408.1:0-3333 GCA_964503115.1 uncultured bacterium | reverse complement strand
AAAGTTCGATTGCTTCGTTACCATCAGTGGCACATTCAACTATGCATCCATAATCTTGAAGAATTTTTCCAACAGTCTCTCTTACTATTTTTTCGTCATCCATCACAAGAATCTTCCCTTTTATATCATGATGAACTTCGTTTGATTGTTCCTCTTTCGAAACCTCCTTTTCCGAAGCAGGAAGAAAAATATGAAAAGTGGTTCCTCTCTCAGGCTCTGATTCAACAGTCATCAAGCCATCATGTTTTTTTATAATTGAATATGAAGTCGAAAGGCCGAGGCCGCTTCCTTCCTGTTTAGTTGTAAAAAACGGATCGAATATCTTTGAGAGATGCTCTCCTGGAATTCCGACCCCTTTATCTTTTACTGAAATTTTAATGAATTTGCCTTTATGATCGATAGGAGAGGTTGTTTCATCCAAGATTAAATTTTCCCCTGTTATTTCTATGATTCCACCTTCGGGCATAGCTTGACTGGCATTTATCACAATATTGTTTATCACCTGAGATATTTGTCCGGAATCAATTTCAACCGGCCATAAATTTTCAGGTAACAAAATTTCGTGATGTATATTAGAACCTCTCAAACTAAATCTAGTTGTTTCTTCCAGCAATCCTGAGATATAAGTGACCTTTTTTACCGGGGCTCCTCCTTTGGAAAAAGTGAGTAACTGCTGTGTCAAATCTTTGGCCCGAAGTGAAGCGTTTTCGGCTTCTGTCAGTAAACTAGAGGGTTTTTCTTCAGGATTTAACAGGACTTTCGCATAAGAAATGTTTATTAACATACCGGCCAGGATATTATTGAAATCGTGAGCAATTCCACCGGCCAGGATACCCAACGATTCCAGTTGTTGGGATTTTTGGAGCTCTTCTTCCATTTTTTTTCGCTCGGTTATGTCAGTCATGACCAGAACCGAACCGGTTTGATTACCCGAATCATCATGTACAGGTGTTGTGGCGACTAAAAAATATTTTTTTAGTCTCGGCACGTAAACCTCGGAAGGATGTTTTTCGCCGCCAGTCAGTGGTTTGAAATCGAGGTCGTGTTCGTCCGGAGCGTCACTACCATAAACGCACTCGAACCATTTTCGCCCTACTATTTTATCGAATGGAAGTCCCAGCGTTTCGGCGGTTGCAGCATTGGCGCGAATGATCCGGTGATCGAAATCGAGCATCATCACCATATCCGACATGGAGTCGAATGTGGTTCTCCACTCGGCGGCGGCATTCCGCAGCGCCTCCTCCGACCGCTTGCGCTCGGTGACGTCCTTAAAACTCCAGACGCGTCCGATAATCCTACCTTCGATGATCATTGGCATGGAATAGTATTCAAAGAATCGACCGTCCTTGAGTTCAAAGGCGCCGGATTCCTCGGCAGATGACCCATAAAGGGATTTTACTTTGGAAGCGAAGGGCCGAGGATCCTTCAATTGTTCCAAAGCGAGGTCGAGCATCTGTTTATCTTTGCGTTCTTCAATCAATGCCTGCGGAAAGCTCCACATTTGGGCGAACCGGGTATTGGTATGTATGACCTCCCTCTTAACAACGACCATAATACCGTCCGCTGTGGATTCGAGACTGGCACGGAGATGCTCTTCCCTCTCCCTGAGCGCCTTTTCCGCCCGCTTGCGGTCGGTGATGTCTTCGACAAAGACCTGGAAACCGGCCAATTCTTTCTCGCCTTTCTCGTTCCTATCAAAGACGATCTCAGGCGTCAACAATACGTTAAGGAGTTGACCGGTTTTATTGAAGAGGCGAATCTCGAACGGAGGGCCTGGCTGCCGGCTATCGACAGCCTGCCTCATTATTTCCGTGACGTTGTTGAGATCATCCGGGTGAACCATAGGCGCAAAACTTTTCCCCTCCCACTCCTCGGCGGTGAATCCTGCCAACTTGAAACTCTTATCATTTGCATATACAAACTTGCCTTCAGTGTCTATGATGATCATGCCTATAGGCGCATTATAAAGCAGAGCACGATTTCTTCTCTCCGATTCCTTGAGATCCTCCTCGGCTCGCTTTTTGGCTGTTATATCTCGACCAAGAACGATCGTGCCGATAAGATTATCTTTTTCGTCCGTCAGAATCCTAAGGTCCCAGGACATAATTCGGGTTTGGCCATCTTTGCACCGGATGACAGCCTCGACATCCTCGGCCGTTTCGCCCTTCTTTATGATGGCGCCGATTTTCGCGAACATCTCGTTGCGATATTCTTCGTCCGGGTAGATCCAATCCCATATTTTGTTGTGTCCTACGACTTCTTCCCGCGAGTAGCCACTAATTTTTCCCGCCGCCCTGTTCCAAATAACAATATTGCCATCCCTGTTGCGAACACTCAGCCACACATTCGCACTATCAATAATACCTTGCTGCAACCGGGTGTCTTGTTGGAGTTGTTTCGCCATGGTGTTGACGGCGGCGGCGAGTTCTCCCAACTCGTCGTTGGTTATAACGTCCGCGCGCTCCTCTAAATCGCCTTCAGCTATGCGCAAAGTCGTGTTTTTAAAACGGTTCAGTAACCTTGTTAAGTTATGAGCAACCAGCAAAGACATAATGATCGTCAGCACCAGCGGCGAACTAAAAAGAACGATAGCACTGATTTTCATGGGCAACGGAAGGGTTAATTGCCCAAAATGCAACGCCTGGCTTATCACTATAAGAATCAGATAACTGAAAAATCCGAAGACAATTATCGTAAAAGTGCTAATCATTTTCAAACGAAGAGGCAGTTTGAAACCTAGTTCTCTACCGCGTGGAAGACTCGTGCCGAGTTCATGGGTCAGGTCCATTGTCGGCACTAGTATTAAATCAGCACAAAGAACGAAAATCGGGAAATTTATAAACCCGGCTATGATCCCACCCGACACTCCGAATAATAATTCGGTCCGGCTTAGATTGAGTATGTCTTTTACCATCATAAGAGCAACCAATGTCGTAAATGCAATAAACAATGAAACAATAAACGAAAAAAAGTACGGAAAATTTATTACCCATCTCTGGATTTCTAAAAGCTCATCATCGGCTATTTCCTCACCCCGATCATGACGGAGAAGAAGAGTTGTCCACTGCTTGCTGGATAAGACGATAGATGCGGTAATTAGTAAAACAGTGATCACCGTCACGGATACACCATATTTTAAAAGGACAATCACTTTTTCAGTGTCGAGGCTCAGCGCCAAGGTAAGATAGGCAATCAGAGATATAATTATGAATGCTCCATCTATGGATAATGCTCCCACAGCTTTCAATATAGTCTTAATAATTGTTTTCAATTTTAATCTCCCTAAACATGTTTTTCGGAATATAAATCAATTAAATCACACATATTGAGTGA
>CAZDAF010000407.1:0-3339 GCA_964503115.1 uncultured bacterium | reverse complement strand
AATAACCCGTTTTTGAGTTAGAATTATCAATAATTCAATTGAATATATAAAAAATAACTATGGAGAACAAACCGGCGGATAGTCCGGACGCGAAGAGAATGGCGGCCCATCTTATTTTCAGTTTAGGTAAATCAATATCTGGGTATTTGACGGGATGCCCGTTGTTATCCATTCAGCTTCCTTAGTACTTTATGAAATGTTTATTCGAGCAGATGAATAGAGTTAGACGTCATCTGTCGCCCGAATATGACATGCCACCGTGAAATTATATCGCCGGATTTCTTCAGCTTTCAGGTTATTGGTACCGGAAAAGCAACTTTTGCATATGCTAACACGCTGAAATCTAAATGTCAAATTTTGGAGTGGGTCTTGTCATATATTTTGGTGAGATATTTAAGGTTGATTTTCTTCCAAATTCTGATAATACTGACTTAGCAGAGAGAAGATGAAAATTCTGGTAACGGGTGGAAACGGTTTCCTTGGAAGCCATATAGCTCGCATCGCGATTCACGAGAAAGGTTGGGATGTTCGACTGCTTGTGTTGCCCGGTACCGGGGAAGCCGTTATGGACGAAATGATCCGGGGCGGCGAGAAAATTTATGGCGATGTGCTCGACTACGATTCGATTCTGGAAGCCGTTCGCGGTGTGGACGTGGTATTTCACACGGCAGGCAGCATCCTCGAGTGGGCCCGGCCCGAGAATCCGGTGTGGGAATTAAATTTTCGTGGAGTGCGCAATGTCTGCCGGGCGTGTATGGAAGCGGGCGTCGGGAGGCTTGTGCATACATCCACCGCTTCGGCCATCGGTTCCGCGCCGGCGGGAGAACTGACGGACGAAGACCGCATGTGGGACTTATGGGACACCGGCCTTTATTCCCGCTCGAAGTTCTTGGGCGAAAAAGAAGCCTTCGAATGGGGCGCGCAAGGCCTGGACCTCGTGGTTGCATGCCCGCACCAGATACTCGGCGACTGGGACACAGGCCCCAGCACCCCCGGCCGGATAGTACTGGACTTCCTGCACGGGCGAATACCGGCATATATCGACGCAAGCAGCCAGTTCGTGGATGTCGATGATGTGGCAAAAGGTCAAATATTGATGGCCGAAAAGGGACGAAAGGGGCATCGGTATATACTCGCCGGGCCGGAGCCGGTATCCATCAAGGAGTTCCTCGATTTTATTGCCGAAATATCAGGCCTGCCCGCTCCCAAAGTCAAAGTACCCACTTGGGTTGTCGAAGTCGTTTCGCGGCCCATCCAGTGGACATCCGACTTTATCACCCGCAAATACCCCCTGATGACCATCGGAAACGCGAGAATGCTCAGGAAAAATATGGCGGCAAGTATCCGAAAGGCGCGCGATGAATTGGGCTACGAACCCGGCGACTGGAAAGTGGCCGTTGTCAAAGCCGTTAGATGGTTTTACGATCACGATTATATAAAAAACCCGAATGTAAGACTGAATCCGCCCACCATCGAGACGAAGGAGTAAAAAATGACCAGATTACCGATAGTTACAATTCTGCTTTCTTCACTCTTGCTTATCTCGCCCGGTTGCAGCCCCATGGATTTCGCCGACATACCCAAACCGGAAGGGGAAGTGGTAATCGAGAAAGGTATAACCGTCCCTATGCGTGACGGCGTCAAACTTGCCGCTTACCTTTACCATCCTCCCGGAGAAGGCCCCTGGCCGGTCATCGTCAACCGCCTTCCTTACGGTTCCTCTCAAGCCGAGTCGTTTGCAAAGTATTTCGCAGGCAAGGGATATGCTTTCCTTATCCAGGACACCCGTGGCAGATACAATTCCGAAGGCGGTTCGGAGAAGTTCTATCCTTTTATCACGGAGGAAGCCGACGGTCGCGATACGCTCGAATGGGTAAAAAAGCAACCCTGGTGCAATTCAAAGATAGGCACATGGGGCGGAAGCTATCACGGATACACCCAATGGGCGCCGGCGGCATCCAACCCAAACCTCGACGCCATGGCGCCCTTGCTCACCACCACCGACTTGTACCGATTTCACTATATCGGCGGCGCATTCCGGCTCGAAATGTGGCTCAACTGGGGCTGCAAGAACCTTTACCGTAAGAATAAATTGTTCGCAGGAAACCCCGGGGAAGGCCTCCGGCACCTGCCCATTATCAAGGCGGACGACGTGGCCCGTGACGATTGGCCGTGGTGGAACGACGTAGTGACTCATCCCACCAGGGACGAATTCTGGAGACCTCTGGATTTCTCGGGCCGAATAGATCGGGTTGCGGCGCCGGCGCTCATGATAAGCGGCTGGTACGACCTCTTTAACACCGACCAGTTGCGCGACTTCGAGAAATGGCAGGAAAGAGGCGCTGCCGCTCCGCCTGCAAAAATAATCGTCGGGCCATGGAATCACGTTTTCTATAACCCTCACTTAAAAAACGTCGAATGGGGTTGGAAAGACGCCGCACAACTTATCCTCAAACCGTGCCGGATGTGGTTTGACCGTTGGCTAAAAGGCAAGCGCAACGGCGTCGAAGAATCGCCGCCGGTGAAAATTTACGTGATGGGCGAAGGCAAATGGCGTGAATTCGATATGTGGCCGCCGATGGGGATAAAAATGCTCAGTCTGTATCTGCATAGTTCCGGCGGCGCGAACACGTCAAGCGGCGACGGCACTTTGACTGTCGATCCCCCATCATCCGAAGAACCGCCCGATAAATTCGATTACGATCCCCTGAACCCGGTACCCACGAAAGGCGGGCCAGGGTTGATGCCGTGGGGCGCCGGGCCGGCGGATCAGGGCAAAATCGAAGAACGAGCGGATGTGCTCGTGTACTCGACCGAGCCGCTCGAAGAGCCGCTTACCGCCATCGGGCCGGTCACGGTAAAACTATCGGCCGCGACAAGCGCCCCGGACACCGACTTCACCGCAAAGCTCGTGGACGTACACCCCGACGGAAAAGCGATAATTATACTCGAAGGAATATTGCGCGGAAGATACCGCCAAGGCGGTACTGCGAAAATGCTTACTCCGGAAAAAATATACGAATGGAACATCGACTTGGGTTATACTGCACTGAGATTCAAACCGGGCCATCGAATAAGGCTGGAGGTCAGCTCGAGCAATTTCCCACGGTTCGACCGTAACTTAAACACCGGCGAAAATCAGGCCACTGGTACCCGGACGGAAATCGCGCACCAAAAGGTATATCATTCAAAACCATATCCTTCCCGATTGATGTTGAATATCGTGAAGGACCGACCCGGAAAGATTTATCGAAAGATAAGGACGATCCGGGCCGGTCGTACTACTCGTACGGACCGAATGACCGACATATTACAGCTTAACCTCTATCGCCTTGACAC
>CAZDAF010000406.1:0-3363 GCA_964503115.1 uncultured bacterium | reverse complement strand
GCTTAATTTTAATTCTGGCATTTATAACGATCTGTAAATCTCAACCTCCTCCTATGTTAATTGCAATTGAGGAACCTGAAAATGGAATTCACCCTTCAAATTTGAAACTTGTAGTCGATTTCATAAAAGACATGCTTAAAGAAAACGAAGCGACTCAGGTAATATTAACTACTCATTCCCCATACCTACTGGACTGGGTTGAACCGGAAGACGTGTTGATTTTCTACCGTGACGGCGATGGACCGACACAGATAAAGAAGATGTCGGATTTGCCCCATATCAATGACCTAATGAAAGGCTACATGCTGGGTGAACTTTGGGCTGAGTATGGAGAAGAAAATATTCTCAAAGGAACGGAACCGGATGAAGATTAAGCTTTTCGGAGAGGGACCGGATGATGTAGGTAAGCACTGCGTGAAAAACATTCCTTGCACGATTCAAGTTCTGTTGAAAAGCATAATTGAAAAGTCCCTCGGTGAAGAAGTTGAGTTCGATTGGAAATCCAACCATATTCCTCGAATCCACGCAGGAGGATTTAAGAAAAAAGTTGAAAAATCAATGAAACGTACCGTTGATCTTGGTTACGACGCTGCTGTTTTCATTGTTGATTTTGGAGGCAGTGGAGGAGAAAAAAGACTAAAAAATATGCGTAAGGGAAAAGAGATTGGGCACAAAGAAGGATATCGCGTACCTATATTACTGGCAGTGGCAAAAATGGAATTGGAAGCTTGGTTACTCGCCGATGAGAATGTTAGAAGGAAAAATTTCCCCCAAACAGGTTCACATAGCTTTAGCAATATTGAGGAAATTAAAAATCCAAAAACTCTCTTCAATAGTTTATTTGGAGATAATTTAAAAAACGAGACCACCAGCAAAGGTGAAATCAAGTTAAAAATGGCGCAGGAAGCGAATGTAACGACAATTTTAAAAAATTGTCCGAAAAGTTTCAAACCTTTTGTGGCTGAAGTAAGGGAACATCTGGTGCCACTTTTTAAAGATAATCGATAAAAGTACAACTTGGGAGAACATCATGGAGGCGAAGAAGGAAGAGCGTAAGAGGTTTTCGAGGCCGGAGTGTTTGACGGATGTGACGTTCAGTTTTTGTCCCGGCTGCGGGCATGGTACGGCGCATCGGTTGATCGCGGAGGCTATCGACTATTTCGGCATACGCGAGAACATAATCGGCGTCAGCCCGGTGGGCTGTGCGGTGTTTTTCTACAACTACTTCAATTTCGATGTCGTCGAAGCTCCACACGGCCGTGCTCCGGCGGTAGCGACGGGCCTGCGCAGGGCATTGCCCGACATGCACATACTCGTCTACCAGGGCGACGGCGACATGGCCGGGATAGGCACCAGCGAAATCATCCATTGCGCCAACCGTGGCGAAAACGTGACCGTCATCTTCATCAACAACACCACTTACGGGATGACCGGCGGGCAAATGGCGCCCACCACCCTGCTCGGCCAGAAAACCACGACGACCCCCTATGGGCGCGACTTCCGACGCGACGGATACCCGATAAAGATAACCGAGATGATCGCCGTGATGGACGCGCCCGCGTTTGTGGCTCGTGTCGCTGTGGACAAGGTGGCCAACATCCGCAAGGCCAAGCGCGTCATCCGGCAGGCCTTCGAGACGCAAATCAAGGGCCTCGGGTTTTCGCTCGTTGAAGTGCTCAGCCCCTGCCCCACCGATTGGGGAATGACACCCCAGCAGGCTCGCGAGCACGTCCAGAAGGAAATTATACCATACTATCCCCTGGGCATATTTAAGGAAAAGAAGGAGATGGACCACTACTGATGGAAACCAGCGTTGTCATAAGCGGCTATGGCGGCCAGGGCGTGCTTCTCATCGGGAACCTGCTGGCTCACGCCGCTATGGATCAAGGCCTGAACGTGGCTTACATGCCCAGCTACGGCGTCGAGATGCGCGGCGGAGCGGCGATGTGCACCGTGGTGATTGGCGACGGCGTAGTCGGCAGCCCCGTCGTAGGCCACCCGGAGACTCTCATTGCGTTCACCGAGATAGCGATGCAGAAGTTCGGCTCCCGCGTCAAACCCGGCGGGTTGCTCATCGTTAACACCGCAATGGCCGATCCGGCGAATCTCGACCGAAACGACATCGAGGTGATACCGGTAAACTTCCGGGAAGTCGCCGAAAACCTCGATAACCCTCGAGGCCTGAACATGGTCGCGCTGGGATTATACCTGGCCAAACAAGACTTCGTCACCCTCGAAAGTATCGAGCAGGCATTCCCGGGCACTATCGCGGAAAAGTATCACAAGTTCATCCCCTCGAACATGGAAACGATAAAGAAGGGGATGGAAATAGCAGGACGAAGAAAAACTTAATACCGAAAAGGAGCGGGCTCGAATGGAAAACAGCGATCATGAAGTAAAGGTTGGGCAAAAGATACAGGAGATAAGGGAGGATATGGCGCTCAGTTTGGAGGAGTTATCGGCCCGCACGGGCATAAGCGCTGCGATGATCAGCCAGATAGAGAATCACATGATAAGCCCGCCGCTGGGCACACTCATCAAGATAGCCCGCGCGCTGGGTATGGATACGGGCCACTTTTTTCGGCCCGAGGAAGGCAAATCGCACGCTTACAGCCTTGTCCGTCACGACGAAAGGAAGCGCGTCAGCCGCGTAGCCAGCACCGACGGGGTCAACTACGGCTACGAGTACGAGTCGCTGGGGTATGACCTCGCAGACCGGCAAATGGAGCCTTTTTTCATCACCCTCAAACCTTCACCTTTCGAGGACAAGGGCCTTAGTTCCCACGAGGGGGAGGAATTTATATACGTTATCGAGGGTGAGATGGAGGTTGTTCTAGGCGGGCACCGGGACGTCCTTGGATCGGGGGACTCAATATACTATAAAAGTACCACTCCTCACCGCGTCGGGGCGCACGGCGAAAAAGAAGCGAAAATTATCGCAGTGCTTATCACATCGGAAGATTGATTTTTTTCCTAACACCGGAGGCGTGAATCGGGAGCTTTAGCCGCTCTTTTTAAGCTCTTCGATAAATACCCTAACCACTTCCCGATCGAACTGCTTACCGGCATTTTTCTTGAGTTCTGCAATCGCTTTCTTGCGGCTTAACGAACTTCGGTACGGCCGGTCGCTTGTCATTGCGTCGAAGCTGTCCGCCACGGCAAGAATGCGCCCTCCGAGTGGAATTTCATCGCCTTTAAGTCCGTAAGGATAACCGCTCCCATCTATTCTTTCATGGTGGGATTCAACAATAGGAATGGTGTGTCTAAGGAAACCTATCGGCTCGAGTATAAGCCGGCTCTGGGTGGTGTGCTGTTTAAATACTTCATATTCTTCTTCGGTCAACTCATCGGGTTTATTAAGCG
>CAZDAF010000405.1:0-3375 GCA_964503115.1 uncultured bacterium | reverse complement strand
TTTAGTATTGTTGGTTGTTTTATCTATGGGGTGTGGAGGTAAAGATCGACGAACCGTTACATATTCCCCGAGAGACTACAAATTCACTCAAAAGTATATCGATGTAAACGGGCTCAAAATGAGCTACATCGAGGAAGGAGTCGGGGGCGATACCGTGGTGTTAGTCCACGGAGTCGGGGGTAGTCTGAACAACTGGGACTACAATATCGAGGCTTTCGCCGCCAAACACCGCGTCATAGCCGTCGACCTTCCGGGCCACGGCAACTCCGAAAGGCCCAACATCCCATACTCAGTCAAGTTACACATGGACTATTTGTACCAGTTCCTGAAGGCGAAAAATATCAATAAGGCCACTCTTGTGGGGCACACCATGGGTGGGCAGATCGCAGTCATGCTCGCGCTGAAACATCCGGAAATGGTCGAGAGGCTGGTGCTGATAGCGCCTTCCGGGGCGGACGTTTATTTAACCTCCGGCTTGAATTGGATCGGTTCCCGCCAGTATGTTCGACGCAGCGTAACTCTTGCATCCAGAGTAACATCGACGCATTACAATAATTACGAGAAAATTGTGTGGACGTATATGGAGAGAGACGGCAAACACGGTTATGCGACCGCGCTGGTATACGATGCAAATTCGCATCCCACGAATGAGTTCTTAAAAAATGAGATAAAGTATTATTACGACTTCATGGCCTCACCCGAATTTCCCAAGTTCGTAAAGGCGATCAGAAAGAGCGCGGTCAGCATACCGAGACAATTCATCAGAGAAGACCTCCACAAGATAAAGGCTCCCACTTTGATAATCTGGGGCAAAGAGGACGGGATAATGCCGTTCGTAAACGTTACCCTGTTCAACGACTTTATACCGACCAGTATGATGTCGATTTTCCCCAAATGCGGCCATATGGTCATGGTTGAGAAACCGGATCGCTTTAATCGAATAGTGCTTGAATTCATTCGTTGACGAGGCGTAAACTATAAAGGTACTTCTTATAGATGACGGCCCCGACTGGCGCGGCGGGCAAAGACAAGTGTTGCTGCTGGCGAGGGGCCTTAATAATCGCGGGACGGAAGTTAAACTGGTATGTTCCCCCGGTGGAGTGCTTGCTCGCCGTGCACGCAACGAAGGAATCGCCGTTTGGGAAATTCCCATAAGAGGTGAGTGGGACGCATTGGCGGCGTGGAGGATAGGCTCGATGGCCACCGAAGTCGACCTGCTGCACTCCAATACCGCCCATACTCATGCGCTTGCCCTTATGGCCGTTCGCATAGGAGCGATGCGACCCGTAGTGGTGCATCGAAGGGTCTGTTTCGAGCCGGGAAAAGGCGCTTTCAGCAGATGGAAGTATCGCACCCCGGACAAGTTTATAGCCATATCCAACGCCGTTTCTCAAGTGCTTAAATCCGTCGGGGTGCCTTTGCCGAAGATCAGGGTGGTGCACAGCGGTGTGGATCCGAGCGATGTGGAATCCGCGCCGATCGCGGATGTGAGGAAAAAATTGAACCTCGCCCCTGACACACCGATAGTGGGAAACATTGCCCAACTGGATGACAGCAAAGGACACCAATACTTGATTGATGCGACTCCCGAGCTTCTGGCTGCGGTACCGGAAGCGCATGTGGTCATCGCCGGTACGGGGCCGCTGGAAGGCAATTTACAAAAAAAAATTAAAAAGTTAAAACTC
This sequence comes from uncultured bacterium, assembly GCA_964503115.1. Taxonomy (GTDB): domain Bacteria; phylum RBG-13-61-14; class RBG-13-61-14; order CAYWKU01; family CAYWKU01; genus CAZDAF01. The sequence goes on along the minus strand of CAZDAF010000405.1, from coordinate 1,690 downwards.
GACGATCAGGTGCATCTGCTCGGATGGCGAGATGACCCGCTATCGCTGCTGAAATCCTTTGATCTATTCGCGATGTCTTCTCATCTGGAAGGGATGGGAACCGCCGTGCTCGATGCTTTCGCCGCTCGTGTTCCGGTAGTGGCAACCGACGCCGGAGGGCTGGGGGAAATGGTAAAGGACGGCATTACGGGCCGACTGGTTCCGGCGCGTGACCCGGCTGCACTTGCGAAAGCTATGATTGAATCGATCTCCGAGAAAGACCAATCAGCTCAAATGGCTGAAAACGCAGAAAAAGTGCTTCACGAACAATATACCGCAGACCGAATGGTGAACAGAGTGCTCGATGTTTATCGGGAAATTGTGAAGTGACCTCCAACCTTAAAAATCCGTCGGGTATTGTAATGAGCAATGCCACTTTGTTCCATAAAATATAATTGTCACCGTCTGATGCATAATTGGGCGAGCCTTTCACGCTGACATGGGCCGGATAATCAACCTCGACGAACTCCTCGAAGAAGTGCGCAAAGCACGTGATGAGAGCAAAACGATTGCGCTGGCCAACGGCGCTTTCGACCTGTTCGGGGTCGGCCACCTGCGGTACCTTCGCGGGGCAAAGGAGTTGGCGGATGTGCTCGTGGTGGCGGTAAACAGCGATTCGAGCGTGCGCGCTCTCAAAGGAAAAGCCAGACCCATAGTCGAGCTCGAAGACCGTATCACCATTGTCGCCGCGATGGAGCCGGTCGATTATGCGATGCCTTTCGACGAGCTTACCGTCGAGAACATCTTGCGATTGATTAAACCGGATATACTTGCAAGAGGCGCCGACATCACCGAAGAGACGGTCGAGAAGGAAATAGTCGCATCATACGGTGGAAAGGTGGCCGTCGTCGGCGGTCCCAAGGATCACTCGACTTCCGATTTCATCAAGCGATTGGCGGAAAAAGAGTGAACAATGAAAAAAATTAAACATCACATTTGGGCCTTATGTATTTCGCTGATGTTTTTTTTTATATTTTCGGGCGATACCGTTCCTGAAGCCTCAGAGTCATTCAGCCATCAGGATATAGCCGCTCAATCCGTCATTTTCGATTTACATTGCGACACTGTTTACAGGTTTTATAAGCTTGGGAGTATATCGCCTTTTATCGGCAAAAAGCTCCAGGTTACTTTACCACGCTTGAAACAAGCGGGTGTGAAGGCGCAATTCTTCGCGGCATGGGTGCCGCCGAGCAAGGGCTTCAAACACGCCGATTACCTGATCGATCTCTTTGAAAGGATGCTCGATAAACATTCCGGTGACCTGGCTTTCGCAGGCAGTTACAAAGACCTGAGGAGGAACCTGGCAAACAAAAGAATATCCGCATTCCTCGGGATTGAAAACGGGAAACCTATCGGCACGGACCTCAAAAAACTGGACTATTTCTATAACCGGGGGGTCAGATATGTCACCCTTACCTGGAACCAAAATAATAAAATCGCCGATGCGTCGGGAGATCGAAGGAAACTTTATAACGGGCTGAGCCCTTTCGGCGAACAGGTGATTAGAAAAATGAACCATTTGGGAATGATTATCGATGTTTCACATTCGTCGGATGATACCGTGAAGGACGTTCTGAGAATCAGTATAGACCCGATAATCGCATCGCACTCATGCTGCTATTCCCTGCGGCACATACACCGAAATCTTAAA
>CAZDAF010000404.1:0-3383 GCA_964503115.1 uncultured bacterium | reverse complement strand
CTCGCCAATTGAATCTGCTCGATAATATATGGGTTCAAACAATATGCATAGAATATCGCCCCAACCAACGCCGCCACGGATTGTATTTTCCAATAGCGGAAAAAAAAGTACGAGCCGACCCCGGCGATAACATAGGTTATCAAAAAAGCATAATTATGCGCAGCCACATAATCTCCACTCAGCAAATACCCCACAAACCAGTTGGGAAGCAAACCAAGCAGATGGTCGGACAAGGCCAGTGCGTAGGGAATGGGATAGTAAATATTGGCATGGAAAATATCGAATGGTTTATGAAAAACGGCCCATGCGTCCCAACCCATAATCCAAACATGAAGCAATTCGTCGAAATAATTGTTCAGCATGCCTGGGCGGAAAGGAAGATATTCCCAATTGTTGTAAATCGTTATAACAATAAAAAGCAGAGTTATACCGGCAATTTCAAGAAATTTGGGGAAGCGGCGCATATCGCCTGGTAAAGGTACATCAGAATTGGATTATATCAAGTAAATTCATGTCCCCTGTGACCCCTCCCTCTACTTGACCCATCTGACACTAAAGGTTATTACCCTCTTGACCTTATACTCGGTTTGATTATATAATGGAACTTACCGGCGCGGTTAACTCAGCGGGAGAGTGCCACCCTCACACGGTGGAAGCCACTGGTTCGAATCCAGTACCGCGCATTATGATGTTTCCGCCCACTTCAACATGAAGAGGGTGGATTTTTTTATCTCATCCTCACAGACAGGTTCTACACGAAATAAACGAAAGTGACGACCACAAATAACGGCATCAATATTCCCATGCTCCAGAGCATATATCCGAAAAAGCTGGGCATCTTGACGCTGTTTTCTTCAGCGATGGCTTTCACCATAAAATTGGGGCCGTTGCCGATATAAGTGTTTGCTCCCATAAAAACCGCCCCGATGGAAATAGCTTCGAGAATTTCGTAGGTTACCCCGGCAATCAGGTTCGCACCGTGAGAGATGCTTTTACCCAGCTCGAAGAACACCAGGTACGTCGGCGTGTTGTCGAGAAAGCTCGATAGGACGCCGGTAAACCAGTAGAATTGCCACGGGTTATTGACTCCCATTTCCGGGCCTTTTATTTCGAGCAGCATCAACGCGGGGACCATGGTGACGAATATACCCGCGAAAAGCACCGCGACCTCGATAATCGGAGCCATGGTGAAACTCTGCGCCTCCCGGATGCCGTGCGGGGTGGTCTTCCAGCTTATCAAAGCCATCAGCACCATGCATACCTCTCTAAAAGGAACGTGGCGCCGGCTTTCACCGAACCAATCGGCGACATTGTCGGGCGTCAGGAAGTATATACTTGCGATCACGCCCAGCAACCAAAGGAAGTTAATCGAGCCCTTCAGCCGAAGCGGCAATATTTGAGTTTTGTCCAAAGTGATGTCTTCCGGAACTTCCTTATTGTAATGGTACCAATCCAGGCAATAGTAAATAGCCAGCAAAACAAGGGACATTGGCAACCACTGTTTCCACAGGTTGAATGTCCACGTGAACGGCACGCCGCGCAGATAACCCATGAAAAGAGGCGGGTCGCCCATCGGCGTAAGGCTGCCGCCGATGTTACACACGAGAAAAATGAAGAATATAATGGTGTGCATCTTCCTTTTTCGCTCACCGTTGGTGCGCAGCACCGGCCTTATAAGGAGCATGGCGGCGCCGGTGGTGCCGACGAAACTGGCCATGACCGTCCCGGCGGCGATAAATAGGGTGTTGTTTCGCGGAGTGGCCTCAATGTCGCCTTGAAGGAATATGCCGCCCGAAATGTAGAAAAGCGATCCCAAAAGCGCCATAAAACTCACGTACTCGACCATCGTGTGCGCGAGGTTATGCGGCGCATGGCTCAATAAATATATCAAAAGAGGCACGCCGAAGATTAACGCCACGTAGCCCTTGTGCAGGTTCGGTTCCCACCAATGCTCATTCACCAGGGGAATAATGGCTATACTCAGAAGGAGCCCCACGAAACCGATAACGCTCCAGAGCGGAGGCACCCAACCGTGATGCTTTTTTACTGTTTTTTTGCCAAAGTGGCGCTTATGCTTGCGGCCGGTCAGCTTTGGCGGATGAATTTTCCTGCTCCCCCTGTGGCCTTTGACCTCCACTGACTCCTCGGTCGCCTGATCGGTCTCCTCTTCCTCGATCCACTCATCTTCGCTTTCTTCATCCTCACCAATTTCGTTCGACTCGGCGCTATTTTCCCCCTCATTCCCCTCTTCAACGTCACTCTCATCGCTCACCGTACGTTCGAGTTTCTTTTCCTTCGTAGCAGCCAATTCGGTAGTTACAAAATGTTCTTCCTCTTCCTCAACCGATTCCGGCTCCGTATCATTTTCCTCATCTTCGGTTATTTCGAGGTCTTCCTCCTCTTCTAAGTCCAAGTCGTTCTCGTCTTCATATTCGTTCTCGTCTTCGTCTTCGTCCTCATCGACATACTCATAATCGTCGTCATTAATATCCGGCGATTCGTCGCCCACTTCATCCATCGCAGCGGCGGCCGGAGCGATTTCGGTAGTGTCCGTATTTGCATTCTGCGCGCCGGCGGGGGAAAAATCGCAGAGAAAAAATATCGCCGAAAGTAAGATGCCGATTTTTATAATCTTTTTATACATTGTTCCTTGCTCTTCCGCTTAAAAAGCTTTCCCTTTTTTTATGGTCACTTGCGAAACACATGTGGAATGTCGCATGATAAAATGAATCTCCCGCTATGTCAAATTCAGGAGAAGCCGATGCGTATATTGATTGATGGATACAATCTCATCGCCGCCCTGCCCGCTTTGAGGCATTTTTTCCCCAACGACCTTGAAAGAGCCAGAAAAGAGCTTTGCGATTTGCTTGCGCGATATAAAAAAGCGCGAGCTCACGACATTACCGTAGTGTATGACGGTCAGGGAGGACCCTGGGGCGGGAATGAGTCGGTAAAGGTCAAGGGCATAAAGGAAATTTTCACCGCTAAAGGCGTAAAGGCCGATGATGTCATCATACGCATGGCGCGTGAGAACCCGGAAGCGATGGTGGTCGTTACACAGGACCGCGAAATAGAACTCCAATGCTCAAAAGCGGGTGTCGCGGTCCTCGCGCCGACCGAGTTCGATGACAAAATGATGGAAGCGATACTTCTGGGAGACAAGGGCGCCACTTACGAAAACGAAAAACCCGAGTTCAAAGGAACGCGGAAAAAAGGCCCGTCGCAACGGCTTAAGCGAAAGCAAAGACTGAAACTCAAAAGAAAAGCAAAACTTTAAAAGATCGCAGTGCGAAGTCCTAAGTGTGAAGAGAAATAACTCGCACTGACAACTTATTAAGCCTCTTGTTCGATAACTTCCCCGAATGTACCATTACTTCAATGGA
>CAZDAF010000403.1:0-3387 GCA_964503115.1 uncultured bacterium | reverse complement strand
ATTTCGACGGTTAGCGTGATCGTCTCCCCTACCAAATCCACCGTCCTATCTTCCAGCGGGGTCGAGGCGATGTAGGCTTTGCCCGGAAATTCGTTCGTTGACCCGGGAAGTATTTCAAGCAAATCCACATCGAAAGTTCTGGCAACCCCGGAGGGTACCTCCATTTCAAGTATCCCATCACTTTCACTTACCTCTTGAGCACTGAAGCCATAATGCAGGACTTCGTCCAAATCCGGCGCAGTGACGCTGATTTCTACCGCAACCTCCGGATACGTTTCCAGATCGATTGCGCGTGCGCTCTTTTGATCGGCTAAACCGCTATCTTGCCTGTTAACCTTTAGTTTGACGTTTGTGTTTTCGCTTTCACCGTACTTGCTACATCCCCATGGCAACAGTGACAAAACTGCAAGCAAGATTGCTGCGCGTTTAAATAAAAATACCTTTTTTACGAAGTATGTCATTAACTTTCTCCTTTATGGATTGAATTAAGATACTATGAGCAAGTTGATGTGAAAGTTTTTTTGAATAAAAGCACATCATGCTAATTATCACATAGTATGATCCGCTACGGGTTATATACCTATTTCCAAACAGATTCAAATACGGTCATATTGATGATCGGCAGGGATATGCTGAATAACATTCAATATCAAGCACTTATGAAGATGAATATCGGTATGAAAATATTTATTTTGAGGCATCCGGCTTGAGTCTTTTACGGTCATTTACGATTATTTTGTGTAATTCCTCACCTAAATCTTGTATTCTATATGGTTTTGCGATCATCCCGCAAAATCCGTATTTTCTGAAGTCGGCTATTATCGGGTCGGTGGAGTAGCCGCTGGACACAATGGCTTTGATGTCGGGATCAATATCCATTAGTTTTTTTATACATTCCTTACCGCCCATACCGCCGGGGACGGTCAAGTCGAGGATAACAACGTCGAACGGCTCCTTCGATTGTTCGGCTTTCTTATACATTTCGATTGCTTCAGCACCGTCGCTTGCGAATTCCACCTCGTAGCCGAAACGTTTGAGCAACACATCGACCATCTTTTTTAACTGTTCATCATCGTCCATAAACAGGATTTTCCCATTGCCGGTGGTGAGTATTGCCTCTTTTTTTACTTCCGTCCGGATGGATGTTTCGGAAACTGGAAGGTATATTTCAAAGGTGCAGCCCTTTCCAACCTCGGATTTCACATTGATGTGTCCGTCGTGTTTGTCAATTATGGAATAGGAAATCGCCAGTCCAAGACCACTTCCGCTTTGCTTGGTAGTGAAATAGGGATCGAAAATCCTGAGCAAATGATCTTTCTTGATACCGATTCCCTGATCTTCGAAGGATATCTTAACATATTTCCCATCATCGAGAGGAATGCCGAGTACTTTGTTTTCAGCGTCCAGGACGAAATTCTCGGCGCTTACCTTGATGGCGCCGCCATCGGGCATAGCCTGGTCCGCATTGATAATCAGGTTGTTTATGACCTGGTGTATTTGTCCTTCATCAAGTTCCATTAACCAAAGGTTATCGGGGATCGAATATACACATTTGACGCCGGAACCATGGAGAGCGAAATCAACTGACTTTTTCAGTAAATCACCGATAGATATTACTTTCTTTACAGGCAACCCACCTTTTGCGAAGGTAAGGAGTTGCTGGGTCAAACTCGCCGCTCTCGAGCATGCCTTTTCCGATTCGGCCAACAATCCGGCCGACTTGCTTTCGGGTTCCAGATTCATTTTAGCAAGCGTAATGTTTCCCCAGAGAGCCTGAAGGATATTGTTGAAATCGTGGGCGATGCCGCCGGCGAGAATTCCAATCGCTTCCAGTTTGTCCGCTTTTTGAAGTTTTTCCTCCATCCGCTTGCGCTCGGTGATGTCCCGTACCGCGCTAATTCTTACTTGGCGACCCCGATACTCCATTTGCCGCACTTGAATCTCAACGAAAAGCGTAGACGAGTCCTTCCGAAATCCGAGAGCTTCGTATGGTTCCTCATAACCCAAGGCTATTTTTTTCCCGACCATCTCGCGATGTTCGGGAGCTATAAGGTTCAGTCCATTCATCCCTATTAGTTCATCGACTTCGTACCCTGACATCTCGGCAAGTCTGGAGTTCGCATCAATGACCACACCTTTATCGTGGATCAAAATACCCTCGAAACTGGCTTCGCATAAAGTACGGTAACGTGCTTCACTCTCCCGCAGCGCCTCCTCGATCCGCTTGCAGTCGGTGATGTCTTCATGTGTTATGACGGCGCCAATCACTTCACCGTTTCTAAAAAGGGGTGTCCCCTTCACATTGAAATAGCCATCTTCCCCCGACATCACACTGGGGAAATACACGTTCTTTTGATCAAAAGACTCTCCTTCAAGCACTCCTTTATACGTTTCGGAAAGGCCGGCATTCACGATGGTTGGGTGGGTTACAATGTTCTTCCCGATAAAGTCCTCGCTGGGAACTTGGCCCTTGGCGGTGTGAGTTAGGTGATAGGGATTGAGATCGACTATTTGACCGTCTTTATCGACCAAGATTATCGATGAGGGAACAGTTTCAAATATGCTTCTATATCTTTCCTCGGATTCTTTTAACGCCTTCTCCGCCAGCCTGCGTTCGGTGATGTCCTCGCCGGAACTGAGATGGCCGATAATATTACCGACTTCATTTATCAAATCAACATTGTGCCAGGCGATAAGCCGCTCTTCCCCGGATTTCGTCAAAATCGGGTTTTCATAATATTCAAGCGTCTTAATTTCACCGGCTATTATTCTTTGGGAAACGGTTTTTATATTCTCTCTTAATTCTTCCGGCAGGAAATTATCAAACCAGTTCCTGCCGACAACTTCCCCTTCCTCGTATCCCAGGATATCCAAGCCTTTCCGGTTAATAAGGGTCACCTCTCCACTGCTATTGATGGCTACAAATATTACGCCTGCCAGGTCAAGGTATTGTTGCGCACGGTCTCTCTCCATGCACAATGCCTCCTCCGCCCGTTTGCGTTCGGTGATGTCAACCCAATTTGCCAGATAATACTTGAGCTCCCCATCCTTAGTTATGGGCAAAGAGGTTATTTCAACCCAAAATCGCTCGCCGTTTTTTCTCTTAAATAGCTCCTCAAGCCTTACCGCCCCTTCTCTCATAGCTTTTTGAAAATCCCTGCCGGTTTTCTCCAATGTTTCTTCGGTCCACCAAGGGTAGGGGGTCTTTTCACCTATAAGCACTGAAGAAGAAAACCCGGCTATCTCTTCCAGGGCGGGATTAACATATTTTATTGAACTGTCCGGTTTGATAACGATTATAGGATTGGGAGAATTTTCCAGAAGGGATAAATTAAATACCTCGCTCTCGCGCAACGACTCTTCCACCTGTTGATGGTATTTATACGC
>CAZDAF010000402.1:0-3389 GCA_964503115.1 uncultured bacterium | reverse complement strand
TAAACAACTTGACCTGAAAAACGCTTTTTTCGGCGCGTTCGGCCAGGCGGCTTCAATTACTTCTTAGACAAATCAGCCTGCACGCCACGATACGGGCCGGGATATTCTCGATCTTTCAAGCCCGGTGACCGTATTTATCGTGAGATACGAACTCCGATATTTGCCTTCTGGCAGGCGGCTTCGGGTCTTGATCGGGGTACCCCAGCGGTATCAATTCCACCACCGTCACGTCATCCGGGAGGCCGAGTACTTCGCCTGCCGCCTTGTGATCCAAGAATCCGGTATGCACCGTAGCCAGTCCCAGCGCATAAGCGGCCAGGCAAAGGTTTTGACAAGCGATGCCAAGGTCGAACATCATCCAGTCGCCCAGTGTGGTGACCATGTCACCCTTATACACCCCGGACTTATTCCACCTGCCGCACATGGCTATCACCACCGGCGCCGCCTCCATCGCTTTAGTGGCGGGGTTGCCTTTGGGCATGATGTCCCGAAGCTTCTTTTTAACCTCGGGATCGCGAACCACAATGACCTCCCATGGTTGGGAATTCGCCCAACTGGGAGCCCATCGAATCGCCTCAAGTACCTGCGCAAGGTCCTGATCGTTTATGGAATCGGGTTTATACCTCCGAACACTCCTTCTGCCGAGGATACTGGTCATAGTGTCCATAGCGCTCGATCTCCTTTCGATAAATCCATCAATTCCCGTACCGATATTACCACGAAAGCTCTATCGAGTCCAGATGCCTTTCCCCATTTAAGCTGGAAGAATGCCACCACAATAGCCTTTCAAAAAAAGAGAATTATCCTATTTGTAATAAAGGGAAAGAAAAGTGTACAACAAATGAAATGCGCATATCATCCCGACAGAGAATCAATTGGTTATTGCGCCAAGTATAATCGGTATCTGTGCAAGGATTGCATGTATTGCCGTGAGCCGGGGCTTTACTGCAAGTTTCGCAAGCAATGTGTCGTATGGGAACTCGAGCATCACGGATCGGGAGATGAGCTTCCTGAAGCGCCCTCGGTAAAAAAAACTGAATCTCCGAAGCGGAAAAAGCCTTAAAAAATCCGCCCATGATATTTCTAATGCAAAATTACCGTTTGGAGCGCCGTCTTAGACTCTTGACACTCCGATTACACACCGCTAAAATCTGGCAATGGCTCTGGTGGTAATACCCGCCAGGTGGGCTTCCACCAGGTTGGCGAATAAGCCGCTGGCAAAAATCGCCGGCCGGACCATGGTCGAGCATGTTTACCGGAAAGCCGAGTCGGCCAGGGGCGTCGTCAGGGTCGTGGTAGCTACCGATCACGAGAAAATAGCCGCCACCGTCAAAAACTTCGGCGGCGAAGCTATAATGACCGACAAGTGCGACTCGGGAACCGACAGGGTCGCGCAAGTCGCCCGCAAGTTGAAAAATTTCGACATTATCGTGAATGTTCAGGGAGATTGGATAATACCGCCGGAGATAATCGAGGAGTCGGTAGTTCCTCTGTTGGAGGATCCAGCCCTTGGGATGGCCGGCGTTAAAAGGTTGTTCCGCGATGACGAGGATCCGGCGGAGCCCAGCATGGTGAAAGTCGTTACCGACCTTGAGGACAACGCCCTTTATTTTTCGAGATCGCTGTTGCCCTACCCGCGCAACACCGGCGGGCCGGGGCCTTTCCTGCACATGGGAATCTATGCGTTCAGGCGCGAGACGCTCTTGAAATTCGCCCAACTGCCTCAGACGGCGCTCGAGCGAGCCGAAGGATTGGAACAACTCAGAGCGCTCGAACACGGAATTAAAATTCGAGTACCCACCACTTCCCATTTCGCGGTGGGGGTGGATACACCGGAAGATTTGCAAAGGATAAGGGAAATATTTAAAACCTGAAAGGCTATGGAAAAACGTCCTCCTGAGCGAACCGAACTTGCCTGTATGGGCTGAGTGAGGCCCGTATGAGGCGGGGAATCTCAGCGAAATGACAAAGAAGAGCTCGGAATAACAATTTTCATAGTGTCCCCTTCTTCGGTAACCCGGCAGAGAGGAAGATATGAAAACCGCCGGTCTCATACACGACGTGGTCACTGCTCGACGGGATTGTCGAGGAGGCCGAAGAGATCATAGGCAAAGTAAAGACCAAGTTGGAAACAAATTAACCAAGGAGTAAGAATATGAGAGAAGCTTATTTAATCGATGCCATAAGGACTCCACGCGGGCGTCAGAGCAAGCCCAAGAAGAACCTCGTCGGCGAGTTGGCAAACGTACACCCGGTAATGTTGGGAGCTCTTTTAGTAGACGCGCTCCTCGAGCGCAACTCCAGTCTGCCACCGGAAAAAGTGGAGGATCTGATCTACTCCACAGCCACGATCTGTAAAGAACAGGCCACGGACGTCGCCCGTAACATTGTATTGTCCTCTAACTTGCCCCCCACCACCTCGGGGGTTCATTTGAACCGTTATTGTTCGGGAGCACTCCAAGCCGGCGCTTTCGCCAGCCCAAGCATACGGGTGGGAGACTACGACGTGGTCATGGCTGGGGGGGGCGAACACATGAATATGTGCCCGATCAATTCCGATATGGATTTTCAGCGTATGCCCTTCCCACCCGTCATGATGCAGAAACACCCGCTGGGAACCCAGGGTCAGGCTGCTGAGATTATCGCCGAAAAGTATAACCTGAACCAGGAAGAAATCGATGAGTTCGCAGTGCAAAGCAATCAAAAGGCCCATGCGGCCTGGGAAGCCGGAAAGTTCGACAACGAGATAATCCCCGTGCCTTACAAGGACGCGGACGGCGAGGAGAAGTTGTTCACACGCGATTCCCATATCAAACCCGATACCTCGATGGAAAAGCTGGCCAAGTTGCCTCGTCCCTTCAAGCCGGGCGGCATGATACACGCAGGAAACTCCTCCGGAATATGTGACGGCGCCGCTTTGGCCCTATGGACTTCCGATGATATATGCAAGGAGTACGGGCTAAAGCCACGGGCTCGAGTGCTTTCCAATGCCAACCACGGCGTGGCTCCCAGAGAAATGCTGGACGGGGTTATTCCGGGAACCAGGCTGGCGCTCAAACGCGCCGGTATGACAGTTGACGATATCGATATTTTCGAAATCAACGAAGCCTTTGCATGCGTGCCGGTGGCATGGATGAAGGAATTGGGAATCCCTCGCGAGAAAGTCAATGTAAACGGAGGGGCCGTAGCCATGGGGCATCCACTTGGCTGCACCGGCGGAGTGCTGTTGGCCACCATCGTAAACGAACTCGAGCGGCAAGAAAAACGCTATGGACTCGTCACCCTCTGCGCAGCCCTTGGTATGTCACACGCCATGGTAATCGAACGGATTGATAACTAGTGTAGTGTATCGTAAATAAGGGAACATATAAAAATTTCTCGTGTCTAAA
>CAZDAF010000401.1:0-3396 GCA_964503115.1 uncultured bacterium | reverse complement strand
CAAGGGATTTAAATCCCTTGTCTGACTCGATATTTATCTTGTCTCAATCTCCAACTGCAAAATCTGGGTTAAAAAATCGCCCGGTCGCCCCTACATAAAAGGACGGGGCGATGATTTAAGGCCCCGTCCTCGATTCGTCCATGGTATTGCAGGGTTCTTTGTCAGTCATCCTCGAATGAGGTGTCAAACTCGGCGTACGAGACGAGGTGGAGCAGGTTGTTGATTTTCGGGAACGGCGGCGGGTATTTAATAATATCGGGGTCGTAATGGTATATTCTCGTCGATGCGCTGCCGTTCGACGCAGGGAAACCCACATGCCACGGGCCCGCGTCGCCGCTTGCCCGGGTGATGATCGGGCCCCATTGCACCAACACGTTACAATCACGTGGGTCGAAGCTGACCTCGTTCCAACCATAAGAACTTTGGGCCGCAGTTTCAATTATGCCATTGTTGTCAATATCCTCTTGGCAAGGGTTGACTCCCAGGCATGGCCTATATTTATTATAATATGTATTATTTGCCGGGATATCTATGGTGTAGTTATCGTATGTGTCATGAACGTACGATTGCAATTGGCTCCCTTCCCTCTTCCAGCAAGAGCTTGTGGCTTTTGTGACCATAATGGCGGCGTTGTTTATCATCCAGTTGGGGCATCTTCCCTCGAAAATAACTCGCTTGTCCGTTCCGCTGGCGAGCAGGCCGATGTTTACCGGCTCGAGTTCATGGTTCGTACCGGTTCGGATCCAGGAATCGATGCGGATGTTGCGCGTCCTGGCGAGCACCAGCATGCTTTTCCCACGTCCCGTGATGCTGTTTAGGTTTCCGAGTCCGTCGTCTTCATCCTCGCCGAGTCTGCCCTTGACGTATAAGTCATAACTGTTTGAATCGTCCCAAATGACAATGCCGTTGAAGTTCGACGGCAGGATATGTGTACCGTTCCCCTCGTATCTGGGTTGATTCGGCGGGTTAGGCATACTGTCGTCGAGGTCTTTGAAATTGTCGAACTCAAGTAAGTTGTCCGACCCGGTGAAGCGGCTGTTCCCGAGGACGTACCGATCCCCGGACTGAGCGCAACCGGCTATGGGGTTCGCGGAGATAACCCATCCGCACGTACACGCCTCATCGTAGTAGTCGTTGATCTGGTTATCGAGATCGAGAGATATGGTTTTTTTGTATCCGGGATCATATCCCTTTTCGAAGGTGGCGCCACTTCCGCTTACACCATTCTTGACATAGACGTTCTCTTTGAAACGACAACCATTGCTGACGCTAAGGGTTCCGCCGCAGTACACTTCTCCCTCGATGGTGACGTCATCGCCGTAGCTCAAATTTCCCAGTGTGAATCGCGCGAAGTCGAGGAACGACTTATGCTCGACCCGCGCGGTGATGTTCTTTTTTACCCCCTCGAGCACGCCCGTAGCTGTAATGAGGAAATGATCGCGTTCCACCTCCGGGCGAGCGCAGCTTTTCAGGTGCGCCTGAATACTGAGAATGCCCATTCCTAAATTTTTCTTCAGATACAGCGAACTATTTTCGAGAACCATCTCGCAAGTGACCGCCCTGCTGGTCTTGATACTGATGTCATAATGACCGAAGGTATCCTCGGCGTCGAGATGGCCGTCGGGCACTCCGGGATTATCGATACTAAAGGCTTCGTCGTCCAGCAGGTTGGAGCCACCCTGGTCGTTGAAAGTGCACCCCCGATCGATAATATACTGTTGCGCACGATTAAACCGGCTGAAGGCTATGTTGAGAGCTTGCTGGTCGGCGTTGATATTCCCGGCGGTCTGGATATTCACCTGGGACAGCAGCGTCATTGAGACGGCGAAAACGGTGAGTATCGCCAGTATAACAAGCACCAACGCCAGAATAAAACCTTGTTCCTCGTGTCTCGTGGTCATCTTATTCACCTCCTGCCGATCGTCTCTTTCCTGTAGCAAATTGCCCGTCGGTTTAATACTTTTTATTATGGGTGCATTTTAGAGCCGCACATGTAGAAGTCGTCTATGTTCCACCCACCGCGCGTGTTGCTGCTGTTTGAATCCAACATGAAAAGGATCCCCACAAGGTCGGAATCCGCACAGATCGACGTTGGAATGGATAAACTCACTTCATTCCATGAAGTGTCCCCAAGGTTGGTGTAATCCAACACATCCCAATACCATGTGGAGTTGCAATATATATGGAGGTATAGATGATCGTAGCTTCTCACCCTGGCCCATCTTTGGAAATGTATTTCTATGTTTTCATATCCTGTGGTATCGATGGCCGGAGATATTATGTAATTGGTGACATTATTCGCGTAACAGCCGTTCCAGCCTGAATTGCCGATGTCGTTTCCGATAACGTTACTGCCGGAATAAGCGTTTTCCGGATCGCCGCAATCTCCGTCCGGATCGCCCATCTGCCAATCGTCCTGTCCGTGGCATTCATCGCTGCCCAACCCCCCTTCGAACTCGGAGCATGTCGACCAATGCCCGGAGAAATTACCATGTTCGTCACCGTCGAAGTCATTGAAGTATATCAATTTGCACCCCACCGGAGCCGATACCGCGACCAGGAAGTCATTTGCAGGTTTGCAACCGTTTGCGTCGGTAACGGTGATTTTCACCGGTCCCACATCATGTGTAGTGAGCTGACCGGTATCCGGATCGATTGAGGCGATTACCGGGTAATCCACCGACCATGTGTACGGCGGTTTGCCGCCCGTAACGTCATAATCGGGGTTTTGCCCGAGTTCAATTTCACTCGGCCCATCGATAGTTATCGTGGGACAAGTGACGGTGATATCCGTATATCCCGGCGCGCAACCTCCGACATCGAAGGCTTGTATGGTATCCACGGCGCCGACGACGTCGCCCGGCGTGTACAGGCCGTCTTCAGTTATGGTTCCGCCACTCGGGTTCATGGGATCGCCGTTTTCGTCCTTTTTAAATGACCATATAATCTGCCCGCCGGTACCGCCGTCTGCGGTAAACTCATAACTGCTGCTCATCGGAATGTCCGGGTTGGACGGATGGATTGTCAGCGCGCAACACTGGTTCTGGTTGCAACCACGGCCGCTGAGATAATTGTACCATATCTCCGGGTTGCCCTGGCCCCTGAATCCTCCCTCGGCGGCTATCGAGCCGAATATCATCATGTTAGCGTTAACATCAAAGAATCCCTCGATATAAAAGACACCGAAGATGTGAACATCGAGTTGCACCTCTTCAGGCAGAGGGCCGGCAGTATCAAAAGTTACCGGCAGGTGATAGTAAGTACCCTCTCCGTCGGGCGGGAAGAGCACCTGCTCGACATCGTTCAGAGGCGGAGTTTTCACCGTGTATGTTTGTGGCGCACCCATGCCCTGTACACTCACGTTGCCGGCGATCACTGGCTTCATCCTGTCAACGG
>CAZDAF010000400.1:0-3402 GCA_964503115.1 uncultured bacterium | reverse complement strand
ACAGCGAGAGCAGGGATTCCCTTGCCTCAAAATATTTTTTATTTTTCTATTGATTGTATCCTGGTACTCTGAACCCAGTACGGCCCCCCAGTACGGCCCCAGTACGGCCGAACACACCCCGGCCTGGTGTTAAAGCACGATGTGCTTGAGCCGTAAATTCGATGAAGAGGTTTTTAAAGAATGCGGGGTATAGCAATGATTGAGTATAAAGGATATCGAGCGACAGTAGATTTTGACGGTGAAGCGAAGGTCTTTTACGGCGAAGTGATCGATCTGAATGACGTCATCACGTTTCAAGGCGAGTCTGTAAAGGAGCTTGAGCAGGCCTTTCATGATTCCGTTGATGATTATTTGGCGTTTTGCAAGGAACAAGGCGAAAAGCCGGAGAAGCCGTTCAGCGGAAAATTTGTCGTCAGAATCAGTCCGGCTCTCCATCGCGCCATCACGTTGCCCGCCGCGGAGCGCAAGGAGAGTATCAATACCTATGTCAATGACGTACTCGAAGAAGCTATCGAGGCCGAGCAAAAAAAGATAATGAGCAGCCAGACCTAATAAAGTTTCTTTCAATCGCCAACGAAATCTGAGAACATCATTCTCAATTCAACAAAAGAATAAGTAAGGTGTCCCCACAAAACCTCCCCACAAAACCAGAAAACCGAACATCTGTCTTGGCTTTATGAGCAAGGTGCGTCTATCGAGCGCATCGGTGACTACGTTCGACGTTGGCGGCGCTGGGTTATCAGTGGCCTGGACGCCGCCTCCCGTGAGACTATATCGAATTGGACTACGTCCCTACTGCCTGCGACGCCTTCGATGAGCTGCCATCAGTGACGACACGCCGATCACCGACATTACCAGAGCCGATGGGGCGGGGATCACCGCGGACGCGGGCGCGGACGCGGTGGTTACCCATGCCGGGGTGAATGGCAATGCAACAGTGTCATCTGTTGGCAAAAGACCCAAGGGCTTCTTATCGACGTATCCGGTTGCGTTCTGGCGGTATAGGTTAGTCCGGTAATGGTAGCCGGGACTCGCTTCCTCATCGTATCGACCCTCATATACCTCTAAATTCGCCCCAGTGCTTGCATCCTTAAATGAATCAATGAGCTCCGTCGCGGTGTATGTCCAGATAGCGTCCATCTCGGTCCTGGTTGCCATGTGCCATCCTCCGAGAAGGCCGCCGTATTGGCCTAAGCCGGCGATCGCAGTCTTCTGTTGGGCGTATGTCATGTCTGCAAAATCCGGTAGGTTCCAATACCAATGATGCCCTGTGACGGTGTCTAATACCACCTTCTCGCCCGGAACGTACTCCTGGATCGTTAGGGCGGCCTGGACCGTGGTCGAAAGCAGTAATATTGTTGAAAACGTCAATAATCCTATTTGGGATTTCTTCATTTTACGTCCTCTCCTATTCGTCTATTCTCAGATCCATTTATCCTGTTTCTATATGAGCATCCGGTAAACCTCGCGTCGGATGGGCCTCGCGCGATGGTCCATTCAACAACAAGAATGTTGCTCACCACACACAGGAAAGACGATGGATGCTGGTTAAGGAAGCATTGGCTAGCCGGGATTGACATCTTTCGTACCCTTTGAAGCCAATCTTATACGACTCCTCGTTTTTGTTGCCGCATCACCATCTCTCCAACTTCTTTTCCCTGCCGACATACGCTTCCGGCTTGTGCCCAGGAGCCGTGGACAGCAATACAGCGTCGAAGCAGACCTTTGGAAATTAACCTACCTCTCTTATGGTATTTTACATTATCAGCCTCCCATTTTCAAGAAAAAAAACGTAAAGTTCGATATTCTTTTACTATCTTTAATAGGCCAATGGGAAGGTCTGTTAATATAGGGTGTATTGGCCCGCTTTTTTAATGAATTTGCGGTTCATCTGATATAATGGATAGGCGGTTTGGGCGTTTCGGATGAGCGAGAAAAATCGCTCGGGGCCCCATTTGATAAGCTCATGGCAAGTTAAAATAGTATTTGGTATGTAGTGAGATGGTGGTGGGGGGGGGGCGAGTCGTAGCCGGGAGCCGCCACCCTATGAATATCCGCGTAATCTGCGAAATCCGCGGTTTAGTTCATACCGTGTCTACCAGTGTAGGTCCGTGTCAAAAAAATAGAATATCTGGATTCCTGCCTTCGCCGTACCGTAAGGCATCCTTCGGAGAATGACAAGTGTCCAGAATCGAAATTTTTGACTATTTCTCAGTGCTCTCGGTGTTCTCCTTCGACATGGCTCAGGACGGCGTCTGTAGCTATGAATCGTCGTCATAATTCAGCATGGGCAGTCCTTGGGACTCCTTACGGAGAAAACCTCCCGGTCCTTTGCTATTGTTGAGATTTATCTATTTGTTTATTCTGGAGTTCCCCGGCGACCTTTTCCTTAGAGACGGGAACCGGTATTGATTGCGAAGGCATTCCAAGAATGAGCGTATTTCCAGACGCTTCACCCAGGGCCTGTATGAGGCGAAGCTGCATCAGGTTCGGATTGCCCTCGATCATCCTGGCGGCATTCGCCAGATTGCGAAGGGCCGCTGTTTCCCCTCTCGCCTTTTCGAGAGCTGCTAAGCCCTCCTTTCTGGCGTTAACCACCTGGGCAAATATGTCCTTCAGTTTTCCGGGGAACATAATGTCTTTCAGGTTGACCGAAATCAGCCTGAGGCCAAGGTCCTTGACGGTTGGTTCTGTCATTTCCATGAGCTTCTTCGACAGTTCGTTCCGGCCGCTCAATACCGTGTCGATATCCGCTGTCCCGATGATTTCCCGCAATGCAAGTTGAAGTTCTAAGTAGAGAGCGTCCTGGAAGCTTTTGACCTTATTGATCGCTATGTTCGGATCGGCAATCTCGAAGTTGGCCGCAAGACTCACCTTAAGCGTCACGCCGTCGGAGCTTAGGACTTCCTGGCCTGTGATCGAGACGAACCGCGGTCGAACGTCGAGCTTGTGAATGGTGGTAAAAAAGGGCAGGTACCAGTATTGCCCCGGCTCCATAACGGACTTGAACTTCCCCCTGGAGTATCCCAATCCCTTTTCGTACTCGAAAATAGTGATGCGCTTCACACTAAGCTTGAACAAGATAGCTGCCACGATGAGTATGACGATTGATATTATGTATTCCATTTCATTCTCTCCTGAATGTTCCATCCCAAGGGACCACAAGGTTCCGGCGGAGGTCTTAACCTGCAAAGCCGAGGTCTTGTTACGTTTCCGTCAGTCCCCTGAGACAGAACGGTAGGGAGTCGAACCCTCGTGCTCGCACACAGCCGATAGGGAGGGCTACACGTGGAACCAGGGTAAGGATGTTACCCCGGCCACTTCCGTCTCCCGATATTTTCATAACGGGGTTTTCTTGAACAAACCTCTTTCTAAAATTAATCCCTTTATAATATTGTACAA
>CAZDAF010000399.1:0-3424 GCA_964503115.1 uncultured bacterium | reverse complement strand
AAGGCAATTACATCTTTCAGAGACTCAACGAAGAACGTACGAATGCAATCGTATCGGGCTATATAGTGCTTGGATTCTACGCACCGAAGATGGTTATAGACTACTTGAGCAAAAGCACGATGCGCAAAAGTGTTCAAGCACTCAAGGAAGTGGTTGAGACCGGCATGCTTAAAAGGAAACAATGAATCACATGATACGATCATCCGTAGCAATCACAATTCTCCCGGCGTTTTCGGCAGGGTGCCCGACGAACTCTATAAACCTTACAGCACCTGCGGTTTGCAAACCGGACGAAAAAGACTCTATGCTCGGAATCGTAGATTTTGGATCGATGGGAATCCCATTAACCCGGTCTGAATATGTTTATAAGGGTATGGGCCCGGAACTTCAATCGCAGCGAAACGATGCCCCTCCGATCACTGCGAATGACACCCCTCTAAGGAAGGGCCCATAATCGGCGGATGGAATTTCATTCTTAAGTAGATCAACAAATCCGTCGGAGTTAAGCAGGGGCCATGCCCCTGCTTAACTTTAAATATCGAATTATAATCATATAAATAGCGAAAATAGGATTTTGGGTTAAGCGCTTCCGGCCCTTTCTTGTCTTGAGATCGGCAAAAATAAGTCGGGTTATATATATGAACTTGCCCGTATGGCCCTTTGACCACCCGAACCGAGCCGACCATTTCCGGGTATTTTACCTGTCCCTATCTTACTCCCGGCAACTCGATTGCGTGCTCGACGGCATATTTTGCATGAATTTCGGTAGTATCAAATAATGGGACTTCCACGTCTTCTTGTTTTATCAAAAGAGGTATTTCCGTGCATCCCAGCACAACCCCCTCCGCATCTTTTTCAGCCAGCCTTCGTATGATCTCTTTAAATTTTTCCCTTGAAGAATTCTTTATTTCCCCAAGACACAATTCATTATAAATCACATCATGGACGGTTTGTCTTTCGTTTTCGTCCGGTATAATCACTTCGATGCCGTATCCGGCATTCAATCTCGTTTTATAGAAATCTTCCTCCATCGTAAATTTGGTTCCTAAAATGGCTACTTTGCCGTAACCTTTTTCTTTTATTTTTTCCGCTGTGGCATCGGCTATATGCAACAAGGGTACATTGATGGCCCTTTGAACCTCATCGGCCATTTTATGCATGGTGTTAGTGCATATAAGCATAAAATCCGCTCCACCTCTTTCCACTTTTTTAGCTGCATCGATCATTAAATCGGTAAGTTCCTCCCAATTTCCCTGATGTTGTAACTTTTCAATTTCATCGAAGTCAACGGAATACATGGCGATCTTGGCGGAATGAAGTCCGCCCAGTTTTTCTTTGATCATCTCGTTTATGATCCGGTAATATTCCAGAGAGGATTCCCAACTCATTCCACCTATGAGGCCTATTGTTTTCATTACTCTCACTTTCCTCCGTGCATAAAATATAAGTAAATGAAGGATATTTCCGAGCAGCTATTGGGGTGCTTCCAGAATTGGTATTGCTACGGATATTTTATCAGCAGATCCGGGTCCCATTTCTTTTTCTTTATCGGTCTGTCGCAAACATGGAGGCACAGGCCGCAAAAGTCGCCCCAGTCGATTACGTGCTGGTATTCCGCTTGTACCGTAGACCTGACGGGATCATTGAGGAAGTAACGTATCTTCCCGAGTGCGAAATCCCATTTTGTCCATTTCCTGTCTTTTTTGGGAGCGCTTACGTCGAGACATCCGCCGGCTTCTTTCGCAAGGCCGGTCAGCGCAAAGGAACAGGCCATTTTGTCTATACCCGCGTACTCGGCGGTCTTGCCCCCTATTGTTACCTTCCTTGTTTCTTGGAGTTTCAGAGCTCCGGTGGGGCAAATTTTTATGCATTTTTCACAACGGTCGCAAAGCTCGGGGCCTTTGTACATCGGGTCGGGCGTAAGCTTTGCGCTCGTCAGAACGCTGACGAACCTGTTATGCGTGCCGAACTGCGGCGTCATGAAAAGGTTATTTAACCCGAATTGCCCCAATCCCGCTGCGAACGCGGCGTGCCGATGGCTGAACTCGCCTATGGGGTCTATCACATTGCAATCTTTCATGAACGTGGTGGGGACCACGGGAAAGCTTTTGTGACCTTTATGTTGCAGCCACATGGCGAGGTTGAAAGCCGCGTGGCCGAGTTTCTTGTTCGGGATGGCGTAGCCATAGTATAAATAGCTCCAAATGCTCGCGTCCCAGCAATCGCTCAATCCCTGCGGCAGCCCGACGCACATCACCACCACGCTCTTGGCCTCCGGCAGGATGTCCGTCGCTCGGCGCCCCTTCGGAGCGCCCTCGAGCCGATCCACTCCGGTCACGCCCACCAGGTGGACGCCGAACTTGAGAGCAACTTCTTTTACTTCCCTCGTAAAACTTTTCGCCGCCGCAGCTTTCGCCATTATAAACTCTTCCGACTCAACCAAATGTCATTTGGGATTGTAACCGACCTGGACAACACAATCTCTCGGGGTGGAGCACTCCGTAAAAACCTCTATCACCACTTCCCCGACAGTCCACATATAAGCATCTTCCTCTTTTTTAGGTTTACCGTGTTTTTTTGTGAACTCGCGCACTACCGTACTCTTGAAAGTCTTCGCCTTCGATAAGCTGGAAAATTCCACCGACAAAGCCACGCGACCGAGCTTTCCATCCAGGAGGTAGAGCGTGACGCTCGCATTCTTGTTCATCCAGGTATCTTTTGCAGTCAGTATGTCGGGGCCGATCTCATTAACCTCGATTCCCTTGCCTTTAAGGTGTGCGATTGCTTCTTGCTTGGCCATGCCCAATTCAAGCCCTTGCCAAATTACGCTCCCGGGGCCGGCCGCAATTAACGAACCACACAAAAGACACGCCACCGACACCAATCCCCATCGCAAGTTTTTACCGATTCTTTTCATTTCCTCACCTCCGATTAAATTTTTCTCTTCAATAACGGGCTTTGATATTTTCCCGCTTTATTTCTCATTCCTCCCTCCCAGCACTTTCCTCATTATCGGCAGTGCTAATCTTCGTCCCCATTCTGCAAGGTGGTAGCTGAGCGGCAGCAGCCGGACGCCTATTTTCCCCATGAGTGTGAAGACCACTTCACCCTTGCGCCGCTCGCCGGCCCGGACGATGGTTTCCGCGACGTGCTCCGGCGATTGGCCGTGCAACTTCCACGGCAGGTCGGGTGGGACGTTAAGATCGGGAGTTTGAATATTGGCCTGGAAGGACGTTTTGACGAAGTTCGGGTAGACGCTGATCATGTCGATATTTTTTTTAGCCAATTCGGCCCGTACGCAATCTGCGAAACCCCACAGGGCAAACTTGCTTGCGCCGTACGGCGCGCCCAATCCCATCGCCACGCGACCCGAGAGCGAGTTGATTATGATAAACTGGCCCGAACCCTGTTTCATAAAGTGGGG
>CAZDAF010000398.1:0-3430 GCA_964503115.1 uncultured bacterium | reverse complement strand
TTATTATCTGTCATTATAAATAAATGGGCACCTTAGATGCCCGTTTGAATTATTTAACTTATTATGAATAAGACATCAATTTACCTACCCGCTTTTCATAATCGGGCATATGCGCTTTCATTAGACTTTTCCAAAGCTTGCCATGATTGGGGATATGGTAGTGAAGCAACTCGTGCAGGATCACGTATTCTCCAAGTGAGCGGTCCATTCCAAGAAGTTCAACATTAAACGTAAAATAGCCGTTCGTTGAACAGCTTGCCCATTTGCGAGTCATCGGTCGGATAGTGATTTGCTTGACCTTCACCTTGATTTTATCTGCGTAGAGATACACTTCCTCCTTGAATTCTCGCTTCGACTCCCATATTTTTTTCGTTTTCTTTTTCATAGGCTTGTTCTTACAAGGGTTTCGATTATTTGATCGGTTATTTTTTTCTGGTTGGTAAGGGAGAGGCCCAGCGTTTCAAGTCGGTCATAGAGGTCGTTTCGTAAGTCCCGCGTCAGTTTTTCGCTTTTTGCAAACTCCGGATATTCACTGATAATCGATTCCAAATCCTCCACCGCCTGCATATCGACAATTTTCTCATTTGACAGCACGTCCCTGATAAACCACGCCACGCTGGAAATGCCCTCTTTTTCCTGTTCCTTATTCCGTTTCGCCTCGTTTTCCGCCAGTTCAAGGAGTTGCTTAAGGGCCTCTTGGGTCGTCAACTGACGGCTGGAATAGGCGTCCATGATATTTTCCGCCCGTTCCTTGACCGAAATAAGCACAGGGTCGTCGGCCTTCTCCGCGGCCAGCTTCTGAATACTCTTGATGAAGTTGATAATTTTAACCTCATCGGGCTGATCTTTGTCCTTAATTATCTGAATGCCTTTTTCGTCGAGCTTGATTAAATCCGCTCCCAACTTCACCGGACTGCTTTCGATATGCTCCTGAACCAACTCGGATGTTTTCTTCTGGAATTCGCGGTCGATTTTCACCTTTTTGGCATAGGCGCTGCGAACAACCTGATACATGCTTGAAATCGTCGTGTAGTCGTCGACATAAGGCCGCAAAAATGCGTCCGGGGAAATAATCTCGTACAGCATTTCAATCTCGTTATAGAGGTTGAAAAACGCCTTCCGCTTCTCCTCGTCCCGGAAATGTTCAATCAGAATACCGGCAAGCCGATCATCGAACGGTCCGACAAGTAGCTCAAAATATGGCTTGGCGTCCTCGGTCAATTTCTCGACAAACCGCTTCTTCAAAAGCTCCAAATCCTTAACAACGGCGTTCACCTCATCGCTATCGAATGAAAGCGCTTTTTCCAGCTTATCAAAAATACCCACGAAATCCAGAACAAAGCCGTGGGGCTTGACCATCTTCATTTGTTCGTTCTCATAAGGCCGGTTTACGCGGGCAATTGTCTGAAGCAGTGCGTGATCGCGTAAAGGCTTATCCAAATACATGCAATAGAGAATCGGCGCGTCATAGCCGGTCAACAGCTTTTCCGTGACTATTAAAATCTTCGGATTCGTCCCAAATGCGGCAAAATCACGCCGGACTTCTTTCTCTTTCTGCGGGTCGATAGTAAATTCTTTGAGAAGCGCTTTATCGTTATTACTGCCGGAATAAACTACCTCGCTCCACTCTGTCGGCAGGTATTTATCCAGTTCCTTTTTATAAAGGGCGCAGGCCTCGCGGTCAACGGCTACCAAAAACGCCTTGTAATTCATCGGCTCGATGTGCCCTTTAAAATGCTCGGCAACGAATTTGCCGACTTTTTTGATACGCCCTTTTCCCTTAAGGAAATTCCGGGTGTTAATGGCGCGCTCAAGGATGGCGTTAAGCTCCTCGATGTCCGTAACGCCGTGTTCCGTGGCGAGGTTCAAAACCTCCCGTTCCAGCGTTTCCTTGGGCACAAGCATTTCGTTCGGCGCAAGGGAGTAATAGAGCGGCAAGGTCGTGCCGTCCTCGATGCTTTCGCTTATGTTGTATTTATGCAGATAGCCCTTGATGTCGGAGATACCGAAGGTTTTGAACGTGCCCTTGCCGTATTGGGTTTTATCGACCGGTGTGCCGGTATAGCCAATAAAGGTTGCGTTCGGCAGGGCCGCCATCACGAACGTGCCCAGGTCGCCGCCGGTCGTGCGGTGGGCTTCGTCAATCAGAACAAAAATGTTCTTGCGGGTGTTGAGGTCGGCGGGCAATCCCCGGAATTTGTGAATCATGGTCACCACAATGCCGCGATAATCGCTCTTGAGAATTTTAACGAGGTTGCGGATGGATTTGGCTTGCTTGACGTTTTCCAATCCGGCGGCGCGCAGATTTTTACCCATCTGGTCTTCGAGTTCGTTGCGGTCGAGCATCATGATGACCGTCGGCTTGTCCGCTTCGTTCGACTTGAAAAGCAATTCCGCCGTTTTAATCATGGTGTATGTTTTGCCGGAACCTTGCGTGTGCCAGATCAAACCGCGCGTCGCTTTTTCGTGAAGCGCCCTTTTCAGCACGGCTTCAACGGCCTTTGCCTGGTGTTCCCGAAGGACGATCTTGGTCAGTTCCTCATCCTTCTCGATGAACATGATGTATTTCTCGATAATATCCAGGACGTGCCCGGTATCGAAAAATGTTTTGATCTTCTTTTTAAAGTCCCCGGCCTTACCGCCCTTCCAGTTGAAGATGTCTCTCCGCTGGGTGTTCCACGTTACGCCGTATTCTACCCGCATTCCTTCCGTCGCGAGATATACCTGCTCGACCGCCATAAGTTCCGGCGATTCATTGTGATAGCGGCGTATCTGGTCCAAAGCCTTGTCTATTCCCTCGGCGGTGGTGAGGTTCTTGCACTCGATTTCGATCACCGGGATGCCGTTTATGAGAAAAACAATATCCTGCCGGTTTGTGTATCGGCTGTTTGAGAAAGTAAATTCGTCGGTCACTTCGAACACGTTGCGGTCGGGTTTGGCAAAATCGATGAAAACGACGTTTCGTTCCCGTTTTTCTTTCTCGTCATAAGCGGTGCTCTGGCCCCGAAGGGCGAGAAGCATTTGGCGGTTGCCCTCTATCTTGGAAGCCGGGGTAGGCAGGCGGTATTTTTTCGGAAGCCACGGATTAAATTCGCGGAGCTTTACGTCCAAGACATCCCGGTAATAAAGCTCATTTTTATAATCTTCCCCGCCGCCGCGCCGCTCGTCGCTTTCAGAACGCGAAACATAACGCCAGCCGGTTTCGCTGGCGTATTTGATAATGCGTTGTTGGACTGATTTTAATTCGGTGGGCTTCATAGATTATTTCTGCTCTTTGATAACTTTTGTGATGAATTCAATGGCGCGGTCATTATAAATTGATGGTGTGCCACTTTTGGCCACGCCTGTTTTTTTATATTCCTCCTCATGATCTTTATTGCGGAAATTGTAAGCCGAGTAATCTGAATTGTTTTTTAAATCATTTTCTCTG
>CAZDAF010000397.1:0-3455 GCA_964503115.1 uncultured bacterium | reverse complement strand
AGCAATTGACGATTTCCCGCCGGAAGGGCCGGAGCGACTTAAGGAAATACTGCAGCGCATTGATTCACTCGATGAGCAAGCTCAAAAAACCGAGCGGGATATGGTAGCACTTGAGAAAGAGGCCCGGCGGATCAAAGTCGAAGATCGGATTCCGGAACAGGGAGCCCGGATCAAACGCATGGCTCAAGAAATCGGCGGTTATCGAAGTTTCTCCAAAGACCTCCCGAAACGTTCCCAAGAACTGATAGATAAGGAAAACGAACTGGATCGGGATCTCCGCCGACTTGGGCCGGATTGGGACGAGGATCGTGTTGATAATTTCGACACATCGATCACGGTTACGGAATCCGTCCGGGCCCATCGGGACGATCTCACGCAAGCGCGGGGGGATATTGAAGAAGCCCGGCGGCGGCTTCAAGACGCCCAATCCGGAAAAAGCGAAGCAGAGGTTCTTTTGAAGGAAGTCGAGTTCAGCGGCGGTTTTGGCATCTCCTTATGGCCGGCGGCGGTAGGCTGGATACTTGTTCCGATCGCCGCCATTTGGGGGACAGTGGCCCATGAGTGGCTACTTCCGGCAGTGACAGGCGGTGTAGGGGCGCTCCTGGCGGCACTATATCTCCTGATGCGATGGTACCTCATACGGGAAACCCGCTCCGAAAACGTCGAACAAAAAAGAAAGGCCCTTCAAAAGGCCGAACAAACCCTGGACTCGTCTCACAAATCGTTTGAAGAAATTGAGGCTGGAGAGATAAAAACACGAGACCGGTGGCGAGATTGGCTTGAGCAAACAGGATTGGGCCCTTCCCTCTCCCCGGATGGGGTAATGGAATTGATTCAGGAGGTAAAAAGCACACGGGTATTGCTTGCCGGTGTGAAGGAATTGCGGCGCCGATGCCGGCGCATCCGGGAAGAGGTAGAAACATTCAAAAAATCCGCAAAGGAGCTTCTTGAGGCATGTGGAAAACCAGATGTGCATCCCGATAAGTTACCCGCCACAGTCGAGCAGTTGACCACCGAGCTTGAGCAGAATATCCGCAACGTCGACCGCCTCGAAAAAATCAAAGAAGAACTGGCGCGATTCGAAAGTGAAAAAAAAGCTCTCGATGACCGCCTCCAACGCCATCGTGGGGAGTTGGACGATCTTTTGAAACTGGGTGGCGCTTCCGACCCCGAAGAATTTCGCCGAAGGGCGCAGGTTTTCGAGGAAAGAAAAACACTTCGGGAGGAAATCCGTAAGCAGGACACTGCTATCGCAAAGGAAGGTGGAACGGGAAAGGACCTGCAATCCTTCGAAAAGGAGTTGGCAAGGTCGAATCCTGAAGAAATCCGGACGAGAATCCAGGAAGCTGAAGAATCCCGAGCGAGCTTTGAAAAGGAGTTGGGGGAGGCGCGTGAGCAGCTCGGAGAAATCAAAAAAGAACTCGAAATACTCGAGGCCGAAGATCGAGGCTCCAGGCTACGGCTTGATCAGGAACAGCTTGTCAGCCGAATAGAGGCCGACGGGGAGCGTTGGGCCGTTCTGGCTCTGGCCCAGGCCATGATACTCAAAACCAGGGAAAAATATGAACGGGAACGCCAACCCGAGGTCATCCGCTCCGCCCAGGGATTCTTCTCCGAAATCACAAGTGGGCGATACCCAAGATTGCACGCTCCACTGGGTGAACACACCATCGAGCCGGAGGAGGTCACAGGCCGGCGAAAGTCCTTCGGACGTCTCAGCCGTGGCACCCAGGAACAATTATACCTATGTCTTCGCCTCGGTCTGATCAAGGATTTCTGCCGCCGTTCGGAACCTCTCCCCATAATCGTGGACGATGTCATGGTCAATTTCGACCCCGATCGATCTCGGGCTATATGCCGGGTTCTCGCTCGAATTGCTCAAGATCACCAAGTACTCGTCTTCACCTGCCACCCGGAAACCGTGGGCATGATCCGAAAAGCAGTGCCAACCAGCCTACTCTTAGAAACCGATGGTAAAAAATTCACTATGAAATCAAAGTAAATAACAATCGAGCTTCTTGCAAAAATAATGGTTCGCTTAACACCCGATATATCTAAAGTTACGATAAACAAAGGATTAAAATCCCTTGATCGGTGCATTAAACGGTGCAACTTTTCAGTTGCATTGCAGCTGGGGAAATTTGTTGTAAATATTCGATATTTTTTCACCTCTATTGACAAATCCGCCAAAGTTGTTAATATGCACTATAGAATTAATAGACACTATCAGCATTGCTTGTGAAAAAATTCATCGTTCTTGTAAAAGCGTAAAAATGCTGGTGTTTTATAATGGGAGCCGGCTTCGGACACAGCTTACGAAAGGCGGTTTGCCTGTTTACGTCGAATGTAATGGCGCAGTGTATCTCGGAGAAAGCATTATATATAAAAACTCCCAAGGATATGAGCATACCGAGTTCGAGACGCCGTCAGAGAATTCCTTTTATGAGGTGAGCAAAAAACTTCGAGAACACGAATTCCATTAATTAATCGAGAATTTTTGTCTGGAAACGAGAGGCGATCCAGGCATAATCGTAAAGGAGGTTCCAACAATGGCGATGGTCGAACTGGGCGGCAAGCAGATAGAAGTGGATGAAGATGGGTTCATTCAGGATCCCGAACAATGGGATGAGAACGTAGCCGCTGATCTTGCCAAAACTGAAAATGTGAATGAGATGGGCAATGACCACTGGAAGCTGGTCAAGTTCATCAGGGAATATTACCTGAAGTTCCAGATAGCCCCGATGGTCCGTAAACTCTGCAAAGAAACCGGATTTGATATTAAGTACATTTACAAGCTATTTCCCAGCGGTCCGGCGAAAGGCGCTTGCAAGGTGGCCGGGTTGCCGAAGCCGACCGGCTGTGTATGATTAAGGGACGAGGTGGGCGGCAGCAAAGACCGATTTGTGGCGTGCACAACGTTTTGCCGTAGATGGTATTCATTGCGGCGGCGCATTGCGCCAACCGTAAATGGTTTATGCCTAATCGAAATTTAATAAATCGAGCGGTACGGAAGTTTACTTCCTCAAAAACCGCCGGGTTCCTCGTTCCAGCGGTGCTTTATTATCAAATTGTAACCGTAGTCGGGAAAAAATCGACGCCTGAGAAATTTAAAAGAGGGTGGTTGATTTGTTCGGCTTTTTATTTAACAATAAAATGTTAAGGAATTTCAGGTTGTGGTGATAAATTAGAAAAGTAGGCGAGTGAAAATCAATATAGTAAGGAGGAAAAAAGTAAATGTGGGTAGTAACGATTGATGTGGACAAATGTGCAGGTTGCGGCGAATGCGTAGACATCTGCCCGAATGAAGTTCTCGAGATGAAGGACGAAAAAGCCGCTGTAGCTAACGACGATTGCGTGGGATGCGAAAGCTGCGTCGAAACTTGTCCTGAAGAAGCCATTAAGGTCGAGGAAAAATAAAACTCCGGAAAAACCGACCAAATCCGAACAAAAACCCA
>CAZDAF010000396.1:0-3484 GCA_964503115.1 uncultured bacterium | reverse complement strand
TACACTATTATTGCAGAAGTGCGGTAATTCCAATCGCAAAATCCGGGATAAAAACCCCTTGAAGCGCCAACTGCACTGTGTTATACTGGACGCGGGAGAGTTGTGCGGGAATGAACTCGAAAGACTCGGAGAGAGACCTTTTCATGAAGGGAAAAGAATTTCTACAGATGTTCAACAAGGTGGCGGAGTTCACCAAGGAATTGTTACTTGAGAACGAGCGCCTTGAAACTGAAGTCAACCAACTTGAAAGGCAAAACTCGACTCTCGCACAAAGCAACGGTGGCAACGGCGATGGGGACCTCGGCAAGTTGAAAGAAGAGCTCATAAGGCTGCAAACGGACAAGAAAAAAATGCTCGAGCGGTTCCAGCAGGTGGAAGAAGAAAATAAGGATTTCGTTGGCCGGTACATTGAAATAGAAGAAGAGAACAACAACATGGCCAACTTGTATGTGGCCAGTTACCAGTTGCACTCGACTCTCGACTTCCAGGAGGTTGTTTCCATTATTATGGAGATAATCATAAATCTTATCGGAGCCGAGGTTTTCGGGCTGTTAATGCTTGATGAAAAAACCGGCCTTTTCAACGCATTGGCGATGGAGGGGATCGAAGTTGATGGGTTCCCGCGTATAAAGCTTGGAGAGGGAATAGTCGGCAAATCGGCAGGAGTGGGCGAAAGTTATTTCCACGAAGGCGGCAGCGAAGTCGAGGGCGGACTTGATCCGCAAAACCCAATCGTTTGTGTACCACTTAAGATCAAGGATCGGGTTATCGGTGCAGTAACAATATATCGACTTCTGCAACAAAAAGATTCATTCAAAAGCGTGGACTACGAGCTATTCAGTTTGCTGGCCGGGCATGCGGCCACGGCGCTTTTCAGCGCGAAACTCTATAGCGAGTCCGAGCGAAAACTACATACGATACAAGGGTTTATCGACCTTTTGACCAAGTGACAGGACGAGCCGGGGCGAAAAGATGCCGGGACCTAAGATTCTCATAGTCGAAGATTCGGTTACAATGCGTCAACTGCTGGGGTTTGCGCTCAACCGATTGGGCGCCGTAGAGATTATCGAGGCCGGTGACGGCTTGGAGGCGCTAAAAATCCTAAGAAGCGGGCAAAAAATCGATGTCGCTCTGGTGGACATCAACATGCCCGTTATGGATGGCTTCAAACTGATACAACACATCCGCCAGGATCTGAAAATGGATGACCTTCCTATCGTGGTGATCACCACCGAAAGCAAACCCGAGACCGTGGAGAAGGCCAGGTCATTGGGGGTTAATCATTACATAACCAAGCCCATCCGCCAGTCCGACGTGCTGGAAAAAGTTCGGGGGCTATTGAAGGGGACGTGACGGCCACCAAGATCAATAAGGTCCTGGTGGTGGACGCCGACCTCGAGGCGCCGCGCAAAGTTGCCGCCTGGCTAAAAGGTGAAAATGTTCAGGTCATCGCCGCTCACGACGGAGAAGCGGGCTTTATGCGTTTCAAGCGCGAGTTCCCCGTAGTCGTCATAGCAAGCGCGCAGTTGGATAAAGTTGTCGGGAGCGTCCTTTGCCAGCGCATCAAGAGCCACCCCGATGGCAAAAATACGTTAGTGTTTCTGGCCAGCGACCGTTATGCGGATCACCCCGAACTCGGAAAACGCGCTGTCGAAAAGTTCGGAGCGGACGGGTTTTTGGTGGAACCCATCGAAAGGGAGAGTTTGCTCGATGCGCTCAAACCGCTCCTGAAGGGCATTTCCACCGAATTGGATGCCGGTTCCGCAAAGGGCCGATTGCCGGAGGCTAAACAGTCGGGTACTCCCGCCGGGCCCGCGAAGATCGAGTGGCTTCCATTGCCGCCTTCCGAACGACAAAAAGCCGGGCCCGAAAAGGTTGCCGTACTGCGTGGAAGTCTCAACACCACATCTCTCCCAACCATAATATTACACATTACCGAATTGAAGCGCACCGGGACGCTCGAAATCGAAAGGAACAGAATTCACCGGGAGGCATACTTCCACCAAGGTGTCATAGCACACGTAACCAGCACTTTGAGGAACGAAAACCCGGCGCTAATGCTTGTCGAGGATAGAATAATTACCGAGGAAGAATACTCGCGTAGCTTGCTGATGATGAGCCAGGAGGGCAAGAGTTTGAACGAGGCGCTGGTGGCGGCGACATCTCTTTCGTATGAAGCGCTTTATTCTCACGTGCAGCATTACGAGCGGAAAGTGCTGGTGAGTTGTTTCGCATGGAACGAGGGGCATTTCGAGTTCCATCCGTTGGACAAATTGCCCGATTACGTGCCGAGCTTCGATTTCAAGCCGTTATCCATCATCTTTGAAGGGATTTGCAAGCACTATCCTCTCAAGCGTCTTTCCGTCCCGGTGCACGAAAATATGGATGGATTCGCCACGAGAACTCAGCGATTCGCCGAGCTTGTCGACCAGATGGAGTTAAACACCCACCAGCTCAAGTTCGCTCTGCTTATCGACGGCAAACGGAAGATAAGAGACCTGCTCACTTTGGGCCGCGACGACCTGACCGGTACTTACCAGCTGATGTGGATGCTCACTCATTCGAAGATGATTGAGTTCAGCGACGAGCCGCGCGAGAGCGCCGCCAGCGAGTTTATGAACCGCTCGGCGGAGATACCGGCAAAAAAGCGCCCGATACCGCCGGATGTACTGGCATCGATAATGAGAGAGTACTACCGCGTCAAGAGCTCGAACTATTTCCGGGTGCTGGGTGTCGAGTCCAAGGCGGACGCTGACGAAATCGAGCAGGCGTTCGAAAAGATCGAGCAGCAATTCCACCCCGATAATATGCCGGATTACGATGTTCGACCGATCATGGGGAAGTTAGGTGAGATACTCGAAAAAGCGCAGGCCGCCAGGCGCGTGCTTCTCGAAGAAAGAACCCGACGCGAGTATCGACATTACCTCGAAGTTCAGGAAAGGCAGCGCGCACACGATGAAGGGTTGCAGGCGGAGATTACTTTCAAGGAAGGCGAACGGGCAATGCTCGAATCCGACTTCGGCGCGGCGAAATCCAAATTCGAGCAAGCGGTCAAGTTGAAGCCGGACGAGCCGGAGTATTACGCGTACCTCGGATGGGCGGCCTTTCAACTCGCACGCGAATCTCAAAACGCCACTGATATAAAAAAGGCCAAGCAGTACCTCAACAAGGCGGCGGCCATGAACCCCGACAGCGACAAAGCTTACCTCATACTCGGAAGGCTGTACGCCGGCGAAGGCAAGCTCGATATGGCAAAACAGCATTTCGAAAAAGCGCTTAAAGTAAACCCCGCATGCGCCCCGGCCGAAAAAGCGCTCGAATTGCTCGAAAAAGGGGAACCGACATCAGGCACTCCTACATAGAACGGCGTCATTTCACCACACCTATTAAAAATGACATGTTCTCGCCAGCAAAATGAGGTTATAATGGCAGACATGTCCGCAGGCCAGGAATAATTCTCGGATCGAATAAATGGAAAAGAGGC
>CAZDAF010000395.1:0-3496 GCA_964503115.1 uncultured bacterium | reverse complement strand
AGCTACAGGAATGAAGCTCAGGCTCATTCTGAATTTCGCCAAACCAAGTTTGGAATACAAAAGGATGGTCTTGTAAGTTAATAACTTGTGTTTATTCGTGTTAATTCGTGTTAATTCGTGGTTAGGCAAATGGTTGCGATTGATGATAAAGTGATCGTCGGATTAGAGATTCACGTACAGCTTTGTACGCAGAGCAAGATGTTCTGCGGCTGTGCGGTGGAATTCGGCGCTGAGCCCAATAGTCGGGTGTGTCCCGTGTGCCTTGGGATGCCGGGTGTGCTGCCGGTGATGAATAAACAGGCTTACGAATACGCGGTTTTGACGGCGCTGGCCTTGAATTGCACTATCCCTATGTTCACAAAATGGGATCGAAAGAGTTATTATTACCCTGATCTACCCAAGAACTACCAGATCAGCCAGTACGACCTGCCGCTCGGCGAGCAGGGTTCTATCGACATACCGCTTCCGTCCGGCCAAACGAAGAAAATCGGCATCATACGGGCGCACCTCGAGGAGGACGCCGGCAAGAACGTGCATACGGCGGGCCGCTTTTCGCAGGTGGATTTGAACCGGACCGGCACGCCGCTGCTGGAGATTGTCACCGAGCCGGATATGAACAGCGGCGAGGAGGTGCGGGCGCTCGCTGTGGAATTACAGCGTATGGTTCGCTTCCTGGGCGTTTCCGAAGGGGATATGCAGAAGGGCCATATGCGCTTCGAGCCGAATATTAATCTGGCCATTATAAAAGATGGGAAGGAATACCGCACACCCATCGTCGAAGTTAAGAATCTCAACAGCTTTCGTGCACTCGAACGAAGCGTCAACTACGAAGAGCACCGGCAGCTTGATGAGTTCCTTGAGACCGGGGTTGCTTTCGATATGGGCAATAAAACAACGCGCGGATGGAACGATGAGCGAGAGGTCACTGTTCTGCAGCGGGAGAAGGAAGAAGCTCATGATTACCGCTATTTTCCCGATCCGGACCTGGTTCCGGTGGAATTGACGCCGGACTGGCTGGAGAATATCCGATCAGGGCTGTGCGAGTTGCCGCTCAAAAGACAGTTGCGTTACGTTCGGGAATATCAACTCAGCGACTATGACGCCGGCGTTTTGACGGCGGAACGCTCGACGGCGGATTTTTTTGATGAAGCCGTGCAGGCCGGCGGAGAGCCGAAACGGGTTTGTAACATCCTGACCCAAACCGGTCTTAAAATAGCCAATGAAAAAGGATGCGGTGTTAACGATTTGGGCATCACCGCCCGAAATGTTGCGCGACTGGGTAGGATGGTGGAAGCCGGTACGATCAGCGCCGGCTCGGCGGCCACGATCTTTGGGGCGATGGTCGAAACGGGCACCGAGCCGGAGATTTTGGCGGAGAAGTTGAATCTTGTGCAAAAAAGCGACGCCGGCGAACTGGAAGCCGTTGTTGAAGCCGTGCTGGCTGAGAATCCGAATGCCGTTGGAGACGTCACCGGCGGCGGCAAGAAAAGCAAAAAAGCCCGAGGTTTTCTCCTCGGGCAAGTCATGCAGAAAACAAACGGCCAGGCCAATCCTAAAGTGGTTTCGGAAATCCTCGCCAAGAAACTCGGTTGATGTTCGACACGTATAAAGAGGGGCAAAAAATGAAAATCGAAAAAAGCAGCAATATCAAAAAAAATCCGGTCGAGATTGAAGGGGCCAAGGATGTGGATATCCGGTGGCTCATCTCCAAAGAGGACGGCGCGGAAAATTTCGCTTTGCGGATGTTCGAGGTCCAGCCCGGCGGGCACACTCCCTTGCATACGCACCCCCAGGAACACGAAGTATTTATCATCGAAGGACGGGGGACTCTGGTCTATGAAGGTCAGGAATACGACTTCGACGCGGAGCATACCATCTTTGTCCCTCCCAACCAAGAGCATCGATTCATGAATACAGGCGATTCGCTTCTGAGAATGCTCTGCATCATTCCGATTTAATGTTCTTGGAAGGCAAGCCGGATAGAATATCGGACAATTCCACGCGAAGTCATAGTGGGCCAAAGGTATTTCCGTGCCTACGGGGTACGATAGCCTTTTGCTCATTCAAAAAGAGGCATCACGGTGTGGATAATCAGGATTATCCTTCGTGCTTTTGTAAGCGATTTCGCCGATAAGACTCAGCAATGACAAGAATAAGTCATTCGATGGATCTTTGCATTTTGAATGTGGAGTGATGGCTCTTTCGAACGTAGATATATAGAACAAAGGGGTGGGTCGGCCATATCGCATATAGTTACAACTTGGTGGCGCATCCTTGGAATGTGTTATCGGTCGATCCCCTTTTTTCTATCGCCATTAACATTGAGTTGGCAAAAAAGGAGCCTAAAAACAATGTTTGGATGAGGTAAAGCTGGTAATTTGGGAAGCCCAACTCGCCGAGGGAAGTAAGGATGGAGAACAGAAACAGTCGATAACAGTTGCGGTGCTACCTCGATATTTGCATGCTCTGTTAACCATCTTATGACATGTAGTTCCACGGGGGGGCTGTTCTCCTTTCTTTACACATCGTCCTATTCATATTCTCTTCCAATCCTGAAACCATGACAGGAATGATCAACGAGTAAAACCGGTCCGAGCGGCATTGACATCGCAGAAGGAATGGACTATCCTACCTCATCAGTGAGCCTCTAATCTGATCCGAGGCGTGTAATGGAAGGAGCTGTCTGTGAGGCATTTGAAGGATTGTATCGCCGTTGTCGTATTGACGGGTACATGGATGGTCCTAACCGGCTGTGAGGAGACCGTCAAAACTGATCCGAAACCTGTCAATCAAACGCTGGAGAATCGCCCGGTTGAGGAATCCGCTCTCGTTGAAAAAACGGCTCCCGCCGAGCCCAACTCTCAAAGCGAGAAATTGATTGCCGCAGTGGAACTCGAGTCCTCCCCCGGCCTCGTTGCCGATAACCGCCTTTGCTTTGCGTGTCATGTGAACTTGAAAAAAGAGACACTGACGACGGTCCACGCTCAGGCCAATATAGGTTGTACTCAGTGCCACGGCGCTTCGGAGGCCCACCGCCTGGATGAAGATACAATCACACCGCCGGATGTCATGTTCCCCGTGGAGAAGATCAGGTCGTTCTGCACGAGCTGTCACACCGAGGACGCGATGACTATCGTCCCGGCCCATCAAGCCGCAGCCTCCGAGTTAAATCCTTCGACCGAGTCCTGCACCGATTGTCACGGCCAGCATCGTCTGAAGTACCGCACGCGAAAATGGGATAAAACCACAAGAAATCTCATTAAGGACCAAAGGGTACGGAGATTGTCCGATGAGATGTTTTAATGCAAAGTCGTTTTTTATCATTCATACTCGACAAAAGGGGCACGAACCGTCTTTGAGGATTTTCTATGAATCGACGTAATTTTTTAAAACGTTGCGTTTCTACAATGCAGAGCATGGCCCTATCGGGCAGCGTATTAACGGCAGCCGGTGACTTACTGTTCGATCAAGCACTACACGCTCGATCCGGACATAA
>CAZDAF010000394.1:0-3500 GCA_964503115.1 uncultured bacterium | reverse complement strand
TGGTTACACTATTATTGCAGAAGTGCGGTAATTCCAATCGCAAAATCCGGGTTAATTGCTTTTTCGTAAAAAAAACGATTTTAGCTATTTTTGCAAGAGGCTTATAATATATACTTTTACGCCCTTGACACGTGCGATACAACAGGTATTAGAAGGGAATCAGTTCTTAGTGCAAAGTTGAAGTATCTCAACGGTTGAGATTCCCCATACGGGTTTCCATTGCGTTTCGACTCGACTGTGCTCGTTATTTTTCTTCTTTGATCTTTTTTCCGTCGGGGCCGTATCTGTAGAATCCCTGTCCGGTTTTTCTACCCAGGTGTCCTTTATCCAACATTTCCTTTATTTGTGGCGGCGGTTCGCCTCCCATGACCGCAAAAACTCCTGCCATAATGTCCAGGCCGGCGTTATCTATCACCTCGAAGGGCCCTGCGGCCCATCCGTATCCGAGTCTCATGCCGGTGTCGATGTCCTCGGGCGTGCCGATACCTTCGAAGTAACATCGCATCGCTTCGAACGACGCCGCCATGAATATGCGATTGACCAGAAACCCGGGGCTGGGCTTACGCACCACTATCGGCACCTTCCCGATGCGCTTTACGAACGATCTGGTCACTTCGAGCGTATCTTCCGAAGTCTCCGGGCCCATTACCAACTCGACGAGTTCCATCAGCGGCACCGGGCCGAAAAAGTGCGTTCCGATAAAACGTTCCGGCGACGGTACCTTTTCCGACAGCAAATTCATGGGCACGCTCGAAGTGTTCGAGCCGATTATCGCATCTTCTTTGACCGTTTTTCCCAGCTTATCGAGCAGTTCCTGTTTCACCGGCACGCTTTCGTAAATCGCCTCGATAACGAAGTCCGCATCGGCTGCACCGTCGAGTTGCTCCGCCGGTTGAATTCGCTTCGCCGCCTCGTCGGGGTCGCCGTCGAACTTGTCCTTGGATTTGAGTTTTTCCATCGACCACCGGATAGTTTCGAGCGCCTTGGTCAACGCTTCGGGCCGTGAATCGTGAATCACCACGTCGATACCGGCAGTCGCCACCACCTGCGCGATTCCGGCGCCCATAAATCCGGTGCCGACCACCGCAACTTTTTCGATTTTCGTTTCGCTCATTTGATTCCCCACCCGATTCAGTTAAATTTCAGGCTGCCTGTCTCGACGACTTTCAATGCGTATTTCGTTATTATCTTCACTCCCGGCAGCATCAATGCGAAGCGTTCGTCCTTCGTGAAACCTTTTGCGTAGCGGTAATATATCTGCTGCGCGATAACGGCCAACTTGAATAACGAGAAGGCAAAGTAGAAAGGCAGATTCGAGACGTCCCTGCCGGTTTTCTCGGCGTATCGATCGACGATCTCCCGGCGGGTGTATCCGCCTTCCATGTTCGTGGCCACCATGCGTACCATGTCCAAATCTTCCGGGTCGTCTTTCTGCACCCAGTAGCTTAACATAACGCCCAAATCCAGCAGCGGATCGCCGACGGTGCTCATCTCCCAGTCCAGCACCCCGACGATATGAGTAATCTCGTTCGGGTCGAGCACCACATTGTCTAACTTGTAATCGTTGTGAATAAGAGTCGGCGGGGGGGATTCGGGGATGTTTTGTTTACACCATTTCACGACCGGCTCGACCTCGGGGACATCGTCCGTTTGAGCCTTTTCGTATCTTTCGGCCCATCCGATAACCTGTCTTGTGAGAAATCCCTCCGGTTTCCCGAGGTCTCCGATCCCGATGGCTTTGTAATCGACGTTGTGTATGGCTATAAGGTTGTCTATCAGCGATTTGCACAGCTTCCCGGCGACATCCGGCCCGATGGACAACCCTTTCGGCGGTTCTTTTCGCAATATGATGCCTTTTTTTCGTTCCATAACGTAGAAATCGGCTCCCATGACCGATTCGTCGGTGCAAAAGGCCAG
The DNA here is from genome assembly GCA_964503115.1 of uncultured bacterium. Classification (GTDB taxonomy): domain Bacteria; phylum RBG-13-61-14; class RBG-13-61-14; order CAYWKU01; family CAYWKU01; genus CAZDAF01. The sequence goes on along the minus strand of CAZDAF010000394.1, from coordinate 1,583 downwards.
CGGCTTCGGGGCGGGTGGATAGACTTCGCTGAGCCTGGACAATATTTTGTACTCTCGTCCCATATCGTGCCCGGCCTTTATTCTTTTCGCCCCGAAAGGCGGCCGGCGCAGCACCAGATCGGTATCGCCGACCCGCAAAAGATACGTCAGGTTGGAATGGCCGCTCGGGAACTGCTCGACCACAAGATCGCCCTCGAGTCCCGGGATATTCTCCTTGAGGTAGGCGCTTACCACCTCCATATCGAGTTCCTCGCCCTCTCGCGGCGTACGGGTCGGATCAATGAAAGACATTGCCATATTCTCCTTCGACTTTTCGCCTAATAGAGCTTCTGTTCCATTCCCAGCGGATAATCGCGCAATATACGTCTCGCCACGACGACTTTATGCACTTCGTCGGCGCCGTCGTATACGCGGGCTGCGCGCTCCAGACGATAAAACGTCGAAAGGACGGTATCGTCGCTTACACCCAGCCCACCGTGTACCTGGATAGCCCGGTCGACCAACCTGAGCATTACCGACCCGGCGAAGAATTTTATAAGCGATATTTCTTCTCGAGCCTCATAAAGTCCTTCGGTTTCAATTTTCCACGCTGCATGAAGAATCATGAGTCGGGCGGCGTGAACTTCGGCGCGGCTCGACGCTATCCATTCCTGTATGATTTGTTTTTCTGCAAGGTATTTATCTCCGCCGACCTTCCTTGACGCAGCGCGTTGACACAGCATATCGAATGCACGATTGCATATACCCATCCATCGCATGCAGTGATGAATGCGGCCCGGCCCGAGTCGTTCCTGCGCAATAATGAATCCCTTGCCCTGCGGCCCCAGAAGGTTCGTTACCGGCACACGGCAGTTCTCGTACATGATTTCCGCATGGCTGGCGTAATCATCCCCGACATGCCCCATCACGCTGATGTTGCGTATAAAATTGAAACCCGGCGTGTCCGTGGGAACGATAATCATGCTCGCGCGTTCATACCTACCTGCATCCGGGTCGGTGATGACCATTACGATCGCGAACTTGGCGCCGTCGGCGGAGGAAGTGTACCACTTGTGACCGTTTATGACCCATTCGTCTCCGTCACGAACGGCGGTGGTGTTCATCACAATCGGGTTCGATCCGGCCACTTCCGGCTCGCTCATCGAAAAACAACTGCGAATCTCGCCGTTCACCAGCGGTATAAGATACTTCTCCCGCTGCTCTTCGGTGGCGTACTGATGGAGTATTTCGACATTACCCGCATCGGGAGCCTGACAGCCAAAGATTAGAAATCCCAACGGACTGCGGCCGAGTTCTTCGGAGACAAGGGCGTGTTCCGTAAGTTTCAATCCCATTCCGCCGATTTCCTTCGGAAGCTGCGGCGCCCATAATTCCATATCCTTGACCATTTGGCGTTTTTTGTTTATCTCCGGCCATGAATTCTTGAAACCTTTCAGCGCGACTTGCGGTTCGAGGGGAAGAACCTCCTTATCCATAAACTCGCGCATCATCTCGAGAACGACTTTCATTCTTTCGGAAATTGAAAAATCCATAATTTCTCCTTTCGATATTGTTTAACGGTATGTTACCAAAACATCATCATA
>CAZDAF010000393.1:0-3502 GCA_964503115.1 uncultured bacterium | reverse complement strand
CCAAACTTACGAGCCGCCCTTTTTGTTTTAGCGATTGATCGGTTTAAATATCTTCAAAACATTGACGCCCGAACTGCCAGCCATGTATCGGATAGAAGTTTCCTGATTCTGCGCCTAAAATTCATAATGCTTGTTTGATAAACTCGTAAAAACGCCGTTTTCTCACTTTTCACGAAACCATTAACATTGCTAACCCGCATTATTCATGAATTTTCGCCAATTGGGAATAAGTTGTTGAAATTAAAATGAAATCGCAGAAGTGCCGAAAAGCAGTGTGTAATTAGCGAAACCGTTAGCCCTGAGGAGCAAAGCGTCCTAGACGGGCCGTATGGCTCGAAGGGTAACGGTTAAGCGGCCTGCGCCCTTCGAGACATCCCGCTTTCAGCGGGATTCCTCAGGAACGCGGGCCTTGAGACCCGTGAGAATAATTCGGGCTAAAAACGAAAAATCAGATTAGCTCAATCTTTGTTGGTTTTGACAATATCGACACCGGCGCCTAAAACTTTCGAGGCTCTGCGCATAATCCAGTACATCTGCCGGATGGAGCGTATTTCCATAAGCATTCGTAAAATTATTTTCGGTCGGAAATAGAACTTGAAGTGAGCTCGCCGCTGGAGGCTTTTGACTTGCCGGGGTGTTATACCCGGCGGTGCGAACGGGGCGTTGTACTGAAAATATGAGTCCCAAATATCATCTTCCAGGCCATTCGGGTAATACTCATCGAAGAAAATCGTACCGGGAAGGGGCAGGAAGTTGAAATACGCAGCGCGGGACAGGTCAAGTTCAACGGACAGTCGTATTGTCGCCTCCATATCTTCTATGGTTTCCGCAGGGTAGCCAAGTATGAAAAATCCGTTTACATCCAGACCCTCACGTCTGACCATAGCTATCTGCTTATGCACATCATCCACAGTAAATCCTTTGCGCATATGTTTTAAAATACGGTCGGAGCCGGACTCTATACCCACCGACACATAATAGCAGCCGCTGGCTTTCATGGCATTGACCATTTCGGAATCCAATGTATCGAGCCTCATTCCGTTTGGCGCACACCAGCTTATTCCATGGAAATTTTCACTGACTGCCCTACACCAGCGCATGAAGTAATCGCGATCAAGACTAAAATTGTCATCGAGTATATGAAATTCCCGCACTCCCCATTCCTGTATGAGCATACGCATTTCCTCTATGACATGTTCAATCGAGCGCATTCTGAGTTTATTGCCGGTAATCGAGTGGCCGGCGCAAAAAGTGCACAGAAACGGACAACCGCGGGTTATTATAATGGGAGCGAACGGACGTTGCCGAAATATCGCGCCCTGGGGCGCAAACGGGTAATTTGTCGGTTGGTGAAGGTCCCATGCCGGAAAGCCCAGTTCGTCCAGATTCTCTTCAAAGCAGGGAGGGACAAAATCCGATTGGTTCATACCCTGGTAGAGTAATCCCGGAATACCCTTGATTTGATCGGGCGACGCGTGCTCCTTCTCGATCAGATTGACCAACCGCGCAAATGTCCGCTCCCCTTCGCCCGCCAGCGCGTAATCGACATGTGGAAAATGTTCAAGTGCCTTCGGGCCCATTCCTGAAACATGAGGGCCTCCTATAACCTGAATTATCGGAGTGGGACTCCGGGTTGATTTCAGTTTTTCGGAAATTCGTCGGACCATTCCTACATCATACGAAAAAATCTGGTAACCCACGATGTCAGGCTGTGTGGTTATGATATGTTTTAGTGTGGATTTGAAATTCAAACCATCGTTTATAGCATCGAGCAGCACCACCTCATGACCCTCTCTCCTAAGACCGGCAGCCAAGTATCCCAGCCCGATTGGTGGAATAACGTTATATATCCGGTTGGCCTTAACCGGTGGCTTTAGGAGAAGCACCCTCATCAGATCAGGTCACCGTGTTTCCCGGCTTCGCGGCTTCTTATCAAGTGCCGGCTGAGGGATGCAGCCGCTTTTAGTATCACCAACGGGTTTTTCACCAACAGCCCCAGTCTGCTCATTGCATATCTCGGCCGGTAATAATATTCCCGGTAAAATTCCTTCTCGCGGCGCTTGCCGATTTCAATTATTTCCGGGTCGGCAAAATGACTGTAGAAAGGCAATAGCTCGAAAGTCACTTCGTAGTCGCCCGACTCAAAAAGAGGTGTGCCGGGATAAGGCACCAGTGTTGAAACGCCTACGAAATCCAGCGCCGCTTCCTTGGCCAGTTCGATTCCCGCGCGCAAATCATCCCCGGTCTCCCCCGGCACTCCCACCAGGAAGAACCCGGCAACTTCCATTCCGGCATTCTTTATTGCAAGGGCTGCATCCAGTCCCTGGCGTGCAGAATGCCCCCGGCCGAGCAGCTCAAGTATCCGGTCGGAACCCGATTCGATACCCAGATACACCCTTCGGCATCCACCTGAATACAACTCCTCCGCAATTTCGGCGCTCATGGTGTCGGGTCTCGACAGGCATGACCATGCTATATTAAACGGCCTTATTCCACGGCTTATTGCTGCGGCACGATCCGGATCGACAGGGAATGTGTCGTCCTCGAAACGGAGGCCCTTTATGCCATGGTTGCGCACCAGATGCTCGACGTCCTCGATAACCTTCCCGGCGGAGCGATATGCCACTTTGTGGCCATATGGCCTCACACAATATGTGCAGCCGAATGGGCAACCGCGCCCTGTTTGAAGAACTGCAAACGGTTTCGGAAACAGGAAATCACCGTAATGATCCAAAGTGACCAGAGAATAAGATGGCGGAGGAAGATCATCAAGGTTTTTTATCCGCTCGTCTCGATAAATCTTTGTATTTAAAGGTCCGGCCTCGATATCCTTGACCAAACGCAATGCGGCATTCTCGGGTTCCCCGACTATTACCGCATCCGTGCCGGACGCATCGAGAAGTTTTTCGGGGTACAGGCTCGGAAGGTAACCAAAAAGCGCTGTTTTTGAATTCGGCGCCGATTCCATGATGGCGCCGAGTACTGCAAGGTCGGCGGCGAGTATCTCGAAACCGGGCATGGTCAATATGACGTCAGGCGACCACCGGCGCACCTCAAGCGCGGTTTTGACAATGTCCCATCCCTCCGCAATGCTGTCAATTAGACGCACCGATTCATTTGAGCTCCGCAAGGTACCACCGATGCTCAGTAACTCTAACGGAGGAAACAGAAAATTCGGCGCGCGGTACGAGCACCTATATCGGCGTTGAACACGATAGGGATGTGGAAGGTTTAAAAGCAGTATACGCACAATGAAATCTCTCTTAAAGTATATCACCATAAAACTTATTCGTCATGGGATTGAAAGTACAAGGCAATTTATGAGCTCGGGTTATCTTCCAAGAGCAAATTCCGAGCGAACTATTCCGCCGCGGTTAGGGAATGTCAGTTTTGTCTAAATTCTATTATTGTTTGGCTACACTTGTAAGCAATGATAAGCTGAAGAACAGAAGGCTCGGAAAAGAAAAATGGAAAGCGATCTTCCGGGAGTTTTCAATGATCC
>CAZDAF010000392.1:0-3527 GCA_964503115.1 uncultured bacterium | reverse complement strand
CTGAGACAAGGGATTTAAATCCCTTGTCTGTCGTAATTTTAGATATACCGGTGTTAAGCAAACCATTATTTTTGCAAGAAGCTCCAATACGTTGACTTTGCGGAGCGCGGCGATTATCATCCGGGACATGCCTTTATCCGAAGATATAAAACGCCGGATGGAATTAGTTCGCGCCACTGTCAACGGTTGCCCTTTCTACCGCCACCTGAGCATGGCCCTGGTGGATTACGATGAGGGTAAATCCGTGCTCGAGATTTCCGTCGGGCCGGAGCATACCAACATTTACGGCGCCGCTCACGGGGGCGTCGTCGCTTCGATAGCCGACAGCGCTTCCGGGCTGGCGCTCGCCACACTGCTCGATGCCGGCCAATCGACAGTGACGCTCGACCTGAGAGTAAACTACACCGCAACCGTCAGACAGGGGTTGATCGTGGCCACCGGCGAAGTGGCTCACCGTGGTAAAACAACCGCCGTGGGAACCGTCCGGATAACCCAGAACGGCACCCTCGTCGCCGTCGCCATTGTCACCCATTTTATAAAACATCTCTCACCCGTCAATCTCGAAGAGAAAAGCTAGCATACTAAACATTGCTTTTCCCCTTTTTCAGCATTAGTGGCGGTTTCTCCGGTTGCCTGTTTCACTACTTTATTGCCGCCACAATCCGACGATAGTACCGATCGTTTCAGATAACAAACGATATCCCAAATTGCGGGCGTTTGTCAAGGGCAACGTAAAGCTATTTCCGGCTTACCGAAAATTTATCCACGGTGGCCTTTGCGGACTATTGCAGTTATTTTCAACCTAAGGAAAGGGATTGCAATAATGCGCAGAGTGGGCAAATACGAGTTGCGGCTGGACCCCGAGAAAGACATGCGTCTCCCTGCAACTATCTACGCCGGCGAAAACATGAAAATCGAGACCGGCGCGGTCAATCAGTTGAAAAACGCCGCTTCTCTTCCGGGAGTCATACGCGCCCTGGCAACTCCCGACATCCATCAGGGATACGGAGTGCCTATCGGCAGCGTTCTGGGCTGCACCGACATAGTCGTTCCCGCCGCCGTGGGCTACGATATCAACTGCGGCATGCGCGTGCATACCACTCCGTTCGATCGCAACGATTTCCCGGCGGAAGAACTCGCCCGCTCGATACGCCGCGACATCCCGCTCGGCGAAGGTCATAGAAACGTCTCTCTCGACCGCGACCGGTTTGCCGAAATGTTGCGCTCGGGAGTACGCGCTCTTATCGATATATCCACCGCGCCGTCTCACGGTCACCGCGTGTGGGACGTATTCGACGCCGTCGAAGAAAAGGCGACGCTCAATCACATCGAAGACTCCGGCTCGATGAAGGGCGAAGTGTCTTTCGCGAGCGACCGGGCGGTATCGCGCGGAAAGGATCAACTCGCAACACTCGGCGGCGGCAACCACTTCATCGAAATACAGTACGTCGAGACGGTGTACGAAGACGACCTCGCTCGCGAATGGGGCCTCGAGCTAGACAAAATCGTGCTGATGATTCACTCCGGTTCACGCGGTCTCGGGCACCAGGTCGGCGGCGACTACATGAAAAAGGCAGCGCAATACAACGAGCGGCGAAACGATTTCCGGCCCGCGCGAGACCTGTCTTACTTTCATCGCGACTCGACCGAAGCACGGCAATATCTCGGCGCGATGCGCGCGGCGGCCAATTTCGCTTTCGCCAACAGGGCGCTGATGTCCGTGCTGGTCAAGCACAACGTGCGCAAAATGCTCGGGGAAACCGAACTGCCGCTGCTGTACGACGTGGCTCATAACATCGCCAAGGAAGAAGACCATCTCGGCAGGTCGATAGTCGTGCATCGAAAGGGCGCGACTCGAGCTTTCGGGCCGAAACGTATGAGCGGTACGCCTTTTAGCAAAACGGGCCAGCCGGTGCTCATCCCCGGATCGATGGGCACGGCCAGTTACGTACTCGTCGGTGTCGACGAAAACGCCGATAGCCTCGCAAGCGTCAACCACGGCGCGGGGCGAGTTATGAGCCGCACTCAGGCCGCAGGGAAAAGAAAGGGCCGAAAAGGGAAAGTCATCAAAGAAGCCGCGATAAGCGACCACGAATTCCAGCGCGCCATGAAAGGCATTACACTCATCTGCGAAGACCCGCGCTCGATAAAAGAAGAAGCGCCTCAGGCGTACAAGGACATAGACGAAGTCATCGAAGCCGTCGTCGGCGCCAACCTCGCCCGCTCCGTCGCCCGCATGAAACCGCTGGCGGTGCTGAAAGGATAATCCGCCCCCGGGCGGGAAGATGTCGATAAACGGATGTAGGTGGCGTCTGTTTCCCGGGCGCTACCCCGGGCTATTAATATTTAATCCCTTCGGGATTGCAAGCTCACCCGGATCGCGAAGGTTGCTTATTATTGTAGTAGCCGGTCTACAATAAGACCCTGTAAAACAACTCATTTGAAGGAAAACCCTCTTTTATGTCGCAGGCCCTTAGTCGGAAGTATGATTGCTTCCGGCGCTGTCGTAGTGTACGGTATTATCATGACACCGGCGGTCGGCCCGACTCAAAACCTCGCGTAACCCGTAGCCCGCGCGTATGGGCGATAAAAACGCAGGAGAATTTGGATGGCGTTTGCGGAAATATTGAAAAAAGCGGTTTCCCGGAGGTTTTTTATAGTTTCTCTGTGGCAGACGCCACCCCGCTTACGTTTCACTTTAAGCGGGGCCACCCACGTGCGGGCCACCTTCACCTCATGAACCTTCCCGGCGGTTATATCGGCAAAAACGGGGAGAGATCCATCATGATCGAGCAGAAGGTGAAGCTTGACCGCGCCCTTGGTGGTTCTGAACTTGGCCCAGGGGAAAAGGGAAAGACAAAGGTCGATGATCGTGGCGTCTAGGCTGAGGAGCCGGTGCCTGAAACGAAACTTCTTGCCAGGCGCTATCAATTGGCACTTGGCAAGCACGTGATAAAACATGTCGCGATATAACTTCCACGGCCTGTGGGCATTGGCGTAACTCAAGGTGCTTCGCCGGGGAGCCGTGTTGAAACCAAGATGCCTTATCTTGCCAAGACAACACGCCAACCCGCCGCATATCTCGCGCAAACTCTTCGCTTGAGCAAGCTGGCAAAAAAGCATCGCCACAAATTGATCCCAACACCCAAAACCCTTCGAATACCGCTCCGCTCCACGATCTCGAACAAACTTGTGAAACGCGCCGCGATCAAAAAGACCCAACAGTTGACTAAAAAGACTCGCATACTTTACCATGATTCAGTCCCTCCTTCGTTTAGGTTTGTGATTTGGTGAAAACCACATTTTATCCTAAACTGGAGGGATTCTCAAAATCCGTTTTTGGACAGGTATGATCCCTACCCCAAAAGGTATGATTGTTTATACAAAGAAAGAGCGACTCACTATATCCATATCATGATTGAGAAGCTTTTCTAAATTAAAAGCCCGCGGGTGGCCCTGATCCCGCTAAATAGCGGGACTGTCGGGGTCCAAAGGACAAGAGGAAAAAATCAATCCGGCAGGTCACG
>CAZDAF010000391.1:0-3533 GCA_964503115.1 uncultured bacterium | reverse complement strand
GCGGACGAACTGGAAATAGTGGGCAGTTTGAGCAGTAGCCTTCCCGACGAAAGGCGCACGGCCATGGAGCATTTGGATCGAATGGGCACCGGCCGTGCCCTCGAACTGCTATTTTCAGCCTTGAGCGATGAAAGATGGCGTATTCGCAAGGCCGCTATCGACGCCCTTGCCTTATGGGAAAAACCTCGGGAGGTAGTCGAAAATATCATCAAATTTTTGGGAAGCGATTCGGATGCGACGCGTCGAAATGCCGCAGTGGAAATTCTCATTCGCATAGGCGTCCAAGCCGTCGATCAGCTTCTGGCTTCATTGCGCCACGTCGATCCACATGTCCGAAAGTTGGTGGTGGATGTTCTGGGCGCAATCGCCGATCCGAGAACGGAAAGTGAGATCATTGCCACTCTTTCCGATTCGGACGATAACGTTCGGATGGCTGCGGCGGAAGCGCTTTCAAACTACAAGGACGGGGGCGCTGCCAGGGCGTTGTTGAGACTGCTGAGCGGTCCGGATGTGCCCATGCGCTTTTATGCTATGGAAAGCCTGGCCAAGATGAACGTTTCACTGCCGATAGAAGAGCTTCGTCCTCTTGTTCATCAAAGGGTTCTTCGACGGGCCGCGTTGGACGCGTTGGGAGCCTGCCCGGAGATTGAATCCGTCGAGTTTTTACTCGATGCGCTCGGAGATGTTTCGCGCACCAACCGTTATGCAGCGGTGCGAAGCTTCGGTAAACTCTACAGGGAACACCCGAAGTTAAGGAACGACATAGAAAGGGAACTGAAAGCTCGCAGTGGACATAATAGGATAAACAAGGCATTCATCGAGGCGTTGGAGAGCTCGAAAGTCGAGGTTCAACGAGCCGCCATCCACCTGTTAGGTATAACAACCCATCCCGACTCCGCACGGCCTCTCATTGAGGTTGCACGGGACAACAGGTTACAGTCCGAAGCGATCGAGGTCTTAAAGAAGATTGCCGAAAAATATCAAAATGCAGTGAAGAAAGCTATGCCGCAAATCGGCGATCCGATGAGGGAACTGGTAAGAGATCTGGTCGAATTCCCCGGGCCGGCCCCAACTACCCTGATTGCCATAGAGCGTCCCATTGTTGCGGGACAGACCATGACTGAAGCACAGTTCAGGGGGTTTAGGAATTACCTGCACGAAATTTGTGGAATATACTTCAATGACGATATGCAATTTGTTTTGGAAAAGCGGCTTTTAAGACGCCTTGAGGCACTGAACATCAAGGATTTTTCAGGCTACTTGGAATATGTAATGGAACGGCCGGAGGGCGCGGGCGAAATCGGTGAGGCTATAAACATCCTTACGACCAACGAAACTTACTTTTTCCGCGAGAAGTTCCAGTTGGAAGCCTTCCAGAAGGAGATTTTGCCCGCTATTCACGCTGAAAAGAAGGCGCGCTCGACACGAAGGCTGAGGATATGGAGCGCCGGTTGTTCCTCCGGCGAGGAAGTTTACACCATTGCGATTCTTGTGGACCAAAGCGGATTGTTTAAAGGCTGGGACGTTAAAATACTCGGCAATGACATATCGAGCAGAGTGTTACAAAAAGCCGAAAAAGGCATATATTCCTCAAGTTCCTTCAGAGAAACACCGGATCATTATCTCAAGAAATATTTCAAGAAGCATGACGAGGAGCATTATTCAGTCGTCGATTATATCAGGCGCATGGTGGAATTTCGGGAGATAAATCTGATCAATCAGGAGAAAGTCGCAAGAGCGGGAATTTTTGACGTGATATTTTGCCGTAATGTGATTATATACTTCGATCTCGATATGAAGCGCAGGGTTATAGATTATCTCTTCAATGTTCTCGATCCGGGCGGGTATCTTTTACTGGGTCATTCGGAGTCGTTGTTGAATATATCCACCCGGTTTGATCTTGTGCATTTGAAGAGCGATATGGTGTATCGAAAACCCGGCGCCGTGGGAGTGGGCAGATCATGAGTGAACCCATCAAAGTTTTGGTGGTGGATGACTCCGCCTACAGCCGCAGAACTATCTCGGAAATAATTGAATCTACCGGGGCTTGCCGCGTCGTGGGAATGGCCAGAGACGGTGAGGAGGGTATAAAAAGAGCGCTCGATCTGAAACCGGATCTCATTACCCTCGATCTCGAGATGCCGAAAATGGACGGCTTTACATTCCTGCGTATTCTCATGAAAAGCATGCCCACTCCCGTGCTTGTTATCAGCAGCATGTCGCACCGAAAAACCGTCTTCCGGGCAATGGAGATGGGGGCGATAGATTTCTTGTCCAAGCCCGATCCGAGTATCAGCAGTGATCTTTACGATATCAAAGAGGATCTGATCAACAAGGTCGAGGTGGTCGGCCAGCTTCAAATGTTGAATATTCAGCGTCGTCTGAAACGCGCTACGGTCGAGGAGCTTGCGGAGCCTGCCGCCGCTCCGGTTCAGCCGGTGAAGGAGAAGAGGCGCGAGGGGCGGTTTTCGTGTATGGTAATTGGCTCGAGTACCGGGGGTCCTAGCGCTTTGCAGGAAATATTATCCACTTTGCCCGGCGATTTGCCGATGAGTGTTGCTATCAGCCAGCACATGCCCGCGGGGTTCACCCGAGCTTTCGCGGACAGGCTCAACAAGTACAGCGAGTGGTATGTCAAGGAAGCGGAAGAAGGGGACGCCGTGGAACTCGGTAAAGTGCTGGTAGCACCGGGCGGATACCATATGATGCTGGTTAAAGATAATGATCAAACAAAGATACATTTGGAGAGAAAGAAACCGGGGGATAAATACATTCCAAGTGTGGATATGCTGTTCAAATCTGCGGCGCAAATTTATGCAGCGAGGTTGTTAGCCGTCGTCCTTACCGGCATGGGAAATGACGGAAAGGAAGGGTCTCTGGATATCAAGCAGCACGGCGGGACGGTTTTTTCCGAAAGCGCAGAAACGGCCATCGTGTACGGTATGCCGCGCGAGGTCAGGGAATCGGGCGCTGCGGATCGAAGCGTTACCCTGGACATGATGGTTAAGGAGATATCAAGGACGGTGAAGCCCGGAAGCGCCGCAGACGCAAAAGATGCTCGAAAAACAAAACCTTCCAGGAAGAAATAATCATGAATGATAAAAAAGAACCTGACCCGACGGATAAAACGGAAGACATACTCAAGCTCTTCAAAAAAGGCGCCGATTTCACTCAGGATCTTATGCGCCAGAATGAAAAGCTGCGATATCGCGTGGTGCAACTGAGGGAAGAATACAAAGCCATGACTCGCCAGTCCGCGTCGCCGGACGGGCAGGCGGCGGAGTTGAGGAAGAAAATAGATTCGCTTCAGCAAGAAATAGCGGATTTCGGAAAGCGCTTTAAAGAAGTCGAGAAGGAAAATCGCGAGTTTGCCAATCGATACGTCGAGATCGAAGAAGAAAACAACAATCTTGCGAATTTATATATCTCCAGCTTCCAACTGCATTCGACACTCGATTTCAAGGAAGTTCTACAGGTTATCATCGAGATTATCATTAACCTCATCGGAGCCGAGGAGTTCGGTATTTTGCTGT
>CAZDAF010000390.1:0-3548 GCA_964503115.1 uncultured bacterium | reverse complement strand
TCTTCAAGGGGAAACCTTGGCAGGCGAAAACCTGCACCACTGCTTGGTTTCAAGTTTCATGTTTCAAGTGGGTGGTTTCATGCGCTTGTTGGCGCTCTCCATAATTCCGGTTAGTATTGTAATTATGTGTCGTAAAACCGGAGAGGAGAAAATGCATGAATATACTCGTCACCGGCGCAACGGGGTTTATCGGGACGCGGCTTTGTGAGGCCCTTTCAGACAGCGGTCATTCCGTGAGGGCACTGGTTTTTCCGGGGGAGGATTTTTCCCATATAAGTGATTTCATCGCTGAAAAGAGGGAGGGTGACATCACCAGGCCCGAAACGCTCGAAGGAATCGGCGACGGTATCGACGTTGTTTATCACCTCGCCGCAAGGGTGCTCGATTACGGAAGCAGGGACGACTTTTACGCCCCCATACTCGACGGCACAAGAAACATGCTCGAAGCCTGCGCCGGAGCGGCAGGCAGGTTCGTTTTTATTAGCTCCTTCTGTGCGTGCGGGACCGGACGGCACAATAAGGGGATGAAGGAAGAAGACGAGTGCATCAGGACGGGGGTTTTTTACGGCGATGCAAAACTGGATGCCGAGGAACTAGTCAGGTCTTACGAAAACCGTTTCCCGGAAGGCTATGTCATAATCCGCCCGGCCAACGTCACCGGCCCGGCCAGCGTCTGGGTGAAGGAACTGGGCGGCACGATCAGGGACAGCTTCTTCGCTTACTTCGACGAAGGGCGTTACAGCGCGAGCCTCATCTACGTCGACAACCTCGTGGACGGACTTATCCTCGCAGGCACGAAAGACGGCGCCGCCAACCGGACATATTTTTTTCGAGACGATTGGGACGTCACCTGGAAACGCTACCTCGACGACCTCGCCGCAATACTCGGCAAGGAAATAAAACTGAGCCTCCCCTTCTGGTTGGCGTGGTTTCTCGGGGGAATAATCGAAAGGATCGCCCGGCTCTTTGGCAGCAGACCCACCATCACACGCCATGCAGCCGGACTCCTCGGCCGCGATAACGACGTTGACAACACGAAAGCGAAGGAAGAACTGGGGTGGAGGACGAGGGTCGGTTACAAAGAGGCAATGATAGAGATCGAAAAGTGGGTCAGGGAAAACATGGTGTGATCCCACCGGCGGCGGGAAAAATCCTTATGCTATACGGACAGGTGCGTGTTGGAGGCCGGAAGGCCGTAAGCCTGTATGTGCCGGCGGTTCGATTTAAGCCGCTGGCCAGGCATCCCGATATATTATTCAGACCCCTATTGACGTGTCTGTTTTTTTGGAATATTGTTAGGTTGTACGACCAACCTAACAATAGGAGGTGCCATGGGAAGAAAAAGTCAGGCCAATGAGCGGCGCGAACAAATCGTTTGGGCCCTTTTCGACTGCCTTGCCGAAAACGGGCACGAAGCGGTTACTATCAAAGCTATTGCCCGCCGCGCCGGATTGCCTCACGGCGTGATTCATTACTACTTCAAAAACAAGGACGACATCATCGCCACCATGATTTCCTCAATAACGGAAAAATATGGGAGTCTGCTGGATTCAGCTCTGGAAAAAACGCCTCTGGAAAATCAAAATTTCGAAGTGATACTGAATTTTACTATTGATTCCATTATTTTTGACGGCCGCCTCAACCGGGTTTTCTATAACCTGGTTCAATTGTCATTCGAACGTGAAAACGTCAACCGGGCGCTCATTAAGATGCTCCGAGTATACAGAAGGCGCATAGCCGAAACAATTTTAAGGTTTCAGGAGGAAAATCAAGCCAAAACCATGTCGCTCGCCGTTGTCGCTCTTATTGAAGGACTGGCGTTACAGTGGATGATCGAACCGGGAATAATGGATAATAAAACGGTCAGGGAGTTGTTGGAACGGTTCATTAACAGGCCATAAAGGCCGGGCTTTTGGCCGAAAGGAGGACTATTATGGATAAGCAGGATTTCAGGGAAAAAAGTTATTGGTTAACTACAAGGGATTATACGCCAAATGCGCCGCTTTCGGGTGATCTCGATGTGGACGTGGCCGTCGTGGGCGGAGGATTTACGGGTCTCTCCACGGCCTATCACCTGAAAAAAGCCGCGCCATCTCTTTCCGTGGCCTTGCTTGAAAGCCAGGTTATCGGTTTCGGGGCTTCGGGGAGAAACGGAGGCTTCAATATGACCCTGTTCGGATTGACCATGTCGCTTACGGCCTTGCGTTTCGGACGCAACAGAGCTAAAGAGGCCCATTTATATATGGAGCGGGCGGTTGATACTCTGCGCGATTTGGTCAAGGAACTGGAAATCGATTGCGATTACGAGCATCCGGGTTTTTTGCGGGTGGCCACGAGCGAGCAATACAAGAAGCGTATTTTGCACGAGATGGAGATAGCTCACAGCCTCGATATCACCGGCATCGAGTGGATAGAAAAGGACGAAGTCCAAAACGAGGTTGCGAGTTCCATGTATCTGGGGGCGTGGCGGGAGCCTCGTTGCGGAATAGTCAATCCCGCCAAGCTGTCCTGGGGATGGAAGGACGTGATAGTGCCTATGGGCGTCGAGGTTTATGAAAACACGCCTGTAGCAAGTATAGAAAGAGAAGGCGGCAAGATTCAGCTCGCGGTTCCCGGAGGCCGTGTCCGCGCCGATAAGGTTGTTCTGGCCACCAATGCCTACTCGCATTTTATTCCCCAAATCAAATGGAAACAGACTCCGATATGGACTTATATCGTTCTAACCGAACCATTAAGCCCTGAACAAATGACCGAAATAGGCTGGGCAAATCGCCAGGGGATCGAAGACGCCCGAAACCTGGTCCACTACTACCGCCTTACAGCGGACAACAGGCTTCTTATGGGTGGCAGGGACATTTCATTGAGCTTTGGCAAAAACATGGACAAAGATATGAATGATAAAGTTTTTGCCGGGCTGGAGCAGGATGTTCGCGAGCTGTTCCCGCCTCTCGCCGACGTCAAGTTCACGCACCGTTGGGGAGGCCCCGTTTCAATTACTGTGGACTTGACACCGGCAATCGGTCAAATTGGGGATAAAGACATAGTTTATAGTCTCGGCTGTATGGGACACGGAGTGAGCATGACGCACTTAAACGGCAGGACGGTGTCGGATATGATCCTTGAAAAAAAGACGGATCTGACCGATGTTTTCTTTGTGAATCGAAAGACCATTCCCTGGCCGCCGGAACCTCTTAAAATCGTTTTGTCGCGAGCCATAGTGGGGGCAATGCGGCTCCAGGATCGTTTCACCGATTAGTAAACCACGCCGGGGGGCGTGGCTGCAATCTTACCGAGCAGATCGGCGCCTCTCGCTATTAACCCGGGTTTGACGATGTGGTGACGCAGTAGGATAGGCCGGGCGCATGTATTGGATGTGCGTTGAAGCCGGTAGGAGGAAGGGGTAGGCAAATCCGTCCCTTCATTCAACTCCGAGAAGCTGATCGAGGTGCGCCAAAAGCAATCCGAGTTGGCCGAATCCACACTGACGGGAAAAACCTCTAAGGAGATCGCTGGCGTACGTACCGCAAACCGACACAGGAAGGCAGGGA
>CAZDAF010000389.1:0-3576 GCA_964503115.1 uncultured bacterium | reverse complement strand
GGTGTCGGCTATCGAAAGAGACGCTCCGGAGCGTCTCTTTCGATAGCCGACACCTCGTCGACCCCCTCGCGTTGTGCTATGGCCTCGATACCGGTCGGACCGTTCCACGTAAAGCTCTCGAGCACCGAACCCTTCTCGGAGTGATGCGCCCCGAGTAGCCGATCTCCCTCGAAAAGTATCACTAATCGTGTCCGTTCCGGTCGCAATCCTTCAACCTCGCCCGCCAGTCGGCGCAAGGTATTGCGGTCCATAAGGCTCAACAGATTCGTCCAACCCTTCACGTCAATATTCTGCATGAATACATTGCCGGCCATAATTTCCTCAGTTACAACGTATTTTATACAATATATAGTAACCCACCGCAATCAAACTTCCGAACCGTCCCGGCAAATCCGCCATATCGCCTAAAAACAAGGGTGCTGGAGAAGCACCGACTTACGCTCCTACCATAAATCCAAACAATCCCGTTTGACACTCACAGACACTGCGGATATGATAGCAAGACTATCGAGGATAAATTAACTTTAACACCAAACGTCTCATCCAAAATGTGCGGAAAATACAATCTAAAGGATTGAAAGGAAAATAAAATGGCTGACGAAAGCATCAAGGGAACCGGGAACGTCAGGTACTGGCAATATCTTAACGGTCAGGAATTCAAGCAACTGGACAAAACGAAGACGGTGGTGGTGGTAACCTGCTCGCCTCTTGAGGTTCACGGCCCGCACTTGCCGGTAATTGCCGACAATTTCGAGTCCGAAGGGCTTACGACTCGAGCCATCGAGATGATGGGCGAACGCCATCCGGAAATACTGTTTTTAAGGTTACCCACCATATACGTTGCCGCCGACGTGTTGCCCCAAACCGGTTCATTGATGTTCAGGAGTTCCACTATCGTTCGGGTCCTTTCCGACCTTGGCCGCACACTTGCCAGGCAGGGATTCAAGCACATCTGGGTTTCCAGTTTTCACGGCGGGCCGCGTCATTTTGTAGCTATCGAGCAGGCGGCTCACAACACGAATAAAAAATACGGCGCGCGCATGGTGTCGCTATTTTCGTTGCTTGTCAATCGTCTCACTGAAGGTACGCCACAGCTCTCAAACATCCTGGGGCATATCAAGGGCCTCACGCCGGAAGACCTGGACGGCGACACTCACGCCGGGGCGGTCGAAACATCCATGATGCTATATCTCTTGGGAGAATGTGTAGACCCGTGCTTCAAGGAACTGAAACAGATGACCGTTGACTTGAAACTCGTCGCCGAAGGCAAACCGCCCAGAGCTCACAAACCGGGGAGATCGTCCGCATTCGAACTTATTCGCGGCTTTAAGGCGGCTTTGAAATACTTTGAAGTCGAGAGCTACTCGGGCAAGCCCGGGATAAGTTCCGCCGAAATCGGCAAAGAAATAGTCGAAACCCTTGCTTGGCATTGCACCGAGTCGTTAAGCGAGTTATGGACGGGCAAATTGCCGCTGGAAAAATGCCATTCACCGGTATGGCCGCTCAGGCGGGTTTTTCTGTGGCAATGGATAAGCGTCCTGTTTGAAAAAGTGGTGGGATTCAAAAACCCGATATTCTGACCGGAATTAGACAAGGGATTTAAATTCCTCGTTCGTATGTATATCAATCGGGCGACTCGACGACATCGATCGGCGTTACAAAAAGATCGCTGGTGTAGAGGAAATCTAATACATCAGTGCCGGGATCATAACGCAATATCGCCCCACGATAGCTGTCGTCAAACGGATCGGCCTCCCTGTCCGCAATCAGGTAATCCCCCTGGGAGCGGCGTATGAACCCGGATGGCATCCTGAACGGCGAGCCGCTTTTCATCAATACCGCCGAGGTTTTAGGATCCGCGACATTCGGATCGATAACAAACATCTTGCCGAGGTGGCCGTTCTTATAATCGCCGCTGTCGGTAAGCACAAGATTCCCGGCGCCGTCCGGCCGTATCTCAAAAGGATTGATAAACTCCACGGAAGCTGCGACAGGGGTATCGACAAGCCCTCCTGTGGAAACATCGTATTTCCATACGCTGCCGCGATGCTGGCCGTAGTATGGGTTCGCTCGATTATCCACCACCCACAGATCTCCGGTAGGTATATCTACGGTAACCCCCACCGGACCGTCAAGCCTGGCGTCCGTCAGTACGGTAGTGACTATTCCGGTATTACGATCTACGGCGAAAATCGCCCCTGGAGGAGTGCCGTCCGACCCCACCTCGATCCCTGTCGGACTGGCGTTATAATCCGCGACATACATGGAACCGCCAGGCTCGATCTCGAGCCCCATCGGCGCCTGGAAAAAGCCGCTGACCGCCAGCGGCTCTACGTCGTTGAACCTGTCCGGCAATATGCGGAAGATCGTTCCGACGCCGGGGCCGGTACCGTCCATGTCCGCATTGAGATCGCTCACAAATATGTGTCCAAGAGAATCCACGGCAATACCCGCCGGATCCACGAATGAAGAACTCGAGGCAAGCGTGCAGATAGTCCCGCTACCGGGGTCGGTGTTAATCCGGAAAACCGCGCCCGGTTGCCCTCCAAGCTCCAACGGATCGGCGTCGGCGTCCACAACGAGGAGATTCTTGTAGAAGGGATCGACGAAGTCGATGTATATTTTGACCTCGGAGCTTACAGTGCTGCCTATGCTATCCACGGCAATCGCCTTGAGGATGTGTGTTCCGTCCGAAGGCAATATCTCACTCGGTATAGTGGTGCCATAAGGCGCCTCTTCCAAAACCGCATATACAACTTCATCAATGGTGATATAAATTACGTCGATGGCAGTACCGCCGCTAATTCCCACGTTAACCTTAATCGAATCGTGAATCCTCTGGCATGGTGAAGGCCGAAAAATGGTTACTACCGAATCAGTATCCCCATTTCCCAGATTTGGACCAATGCCCCCGCCGGAACCTTCGTCATCGCAACCGACGGCGAACAACACCACCGGAATAAGCAATAAAACAAACGACTTGAACAGCCCCATTATGCTCTCCTCAGTAGAAAAGGTAGAATAGGCGGACGAAAATGTTTTTTTCAACCTGACCCCCTGTTTTGTCTCATGTAAATAAACCGGCCGGATCCGCTGCGTCTTTGAGAGGCAGCACCTGCGCGCCGAGCAGCTTTGAAAGACGCTCGGATACTTTTTCAATACCAAGACAGCACCACAACACCCTCGACACCTCGGCGCCCGATGAGTTTTCGAGAAACACAGCGGCACTATCGGCATCGAGCACCAGTGTATTCGGCTTTTTCTCTTTCATCAAAGAATCAATTTGAAGATCGTTCGGATCGTGAACGACAACGGAAGCTCCGGCTAAAAGCGGCCAAAGGGCGCCCAGGAGTAGCGCTTCGGGCTGAGCCAAGTCGGCCATGTTGAGAACCGTCTCGCCTTTTTTGAAGCTATTTTCCGCCGCCTCCACCGCTCCGGACCACCTTCCTTCCTCACGAACTATTTCCACCGGCTTATCCGTTCCTTTCGGTATGTAATAAAGGGATCTGGTGTGCGATTCTATATCCGGCAACGTTACATCTCGCCCTACCATAAGCATTGGAGTAAGCGATCTTG
>CAZDAF010000388.1:0-3593 GCA_964503115.1 uncultured bacterium | reverse complement strand
GCGAAAAGGCCTAAGGCAAAACTCCGCCAACGGTACAGCATTTCCTTAATCAGTAGATGGTGCATTTTCATGGTCGATGTCTTCCAAATAACATAACGGCCCTCCAATCCGTCCGGCTACTCTTCCTGTAAGGTGACCGCAGGATCCAGGCGGGCCGCGTGCATCGCCGGAATCCAGCTTGCGACTACCGCGATGACGACCGCCCCAAGCACCGCCAGACCGAACAGGCCGAAAGAAAATATCCATCCGGTGCGGATCTGGCTCATCGGCTCCCGGCAATTATTGGCAAGAAAACTCCCGGCTAAAAAACCGAGGAGCCCTCCAAAGAACCCCATCAGTATGGCTCTTGATAGAAAAATATAAAGGATCTGCCATGAGCGAAAACCCAACGTGCGAAGGATGCCGATTTCCATCTGCCGTCGCCGTACATTTCCTGCAGCCAGCAAGGCAATCCACACCACAGAGATGACCATCACCAACGGGCCCAGAATGGACGCAAGACGCATCCATGTGGCTCTCATGCGTGATATATTCTCTTGTTCCCTCTCAATAGCGGCTTTTCCTTCTTCTTCCACATTGATGTAAGCGTGGATCTTGGCAAGCACATCCGAGGATTTCTCGACCACCTGTGTATCCGGGAGAATCCTCGTGATTTCGGCCCTGACTTTCGGGAGATTCGCCCAGGCACTGCGGCATTCAAAGGCGAGAATTTCATTGATCCACCCCTCTTTATCAAGAAGTTCCTGGGCTTCTTGCAGATTTACCCATACCGTCATATCCTCCTCCGTGCCCATCTCCTTGCGACACGCATCGACGACAAATTCTTTGCCCATAAACCGAATTTCATCACCGACTTTCAGACCGAGTCCCTGATGCACCTCGTGACCCAAAACCATGCTTCCCCGAGGCATAGGGTTAGAAGCCAAATTATGAACATGCTCAGCCAAACACCTCTCGCTATCCGATAGGCCCACGAGGATCACCGCCCATTGGGTTTCCGGCCAGTTCACCTTCCGGCGGATTCTCGGACTCAGGTGTTCGACCGTGAGTATCTTGGATTGCGCCAGGTGAGCGACATAGCGCTCCGGCATATACTTCGCCCCGTAATCCTCGGCATACCAATCGCTGAGGTTCTGATCTTTCGGAAGAATGACAATATTGAATCCCAGCTTTCGCATCGCTTTTTTTATATCCTCCTCCATCGTTCGCATCTTTTCCTGCGTCTCGATCTTTTTATTTTCGAGGATCATTTGCGTTCGCATAACGTGTATGTTCATCAATGTCAGCGAACCCACGAGGCATGCCACAGCGACGGCCACGGACAACAAGCCCAATCCAAAATTGAATTTGCTATGAAGAATCTCTTTTATGACTAATCGTGTAACGGTCATACCAACTGAACGAGCCCTGTTGTATTGATTAGACTGTCTTACTTCCACCTTCGACCGTACCCTCTTCCACGACAGCGCCGCCCCCAGCGCGGCCTTGCTCCATCTTGAAAACAGCGACGCCGCCCATATTGAGGACGGTAACGAAAGAAGCAGGTAGCCTCCGTCATTGTCTTTCCGGCTGTCGCTACGGTCGGGGTCTGGACTTTCTCGCCAGGCTTCCCGGTGGACCAGTATGGGCGGAGTGCCGTGTCGCGTAATGGGATGATATGGTTGGGGAGGATCAGCGTTTTTGCCACATAGTGGTTTGACGGCATCTTATCCGTACGGAATCCAATCAAATCGACTCTCGTGCGAAGGGTAAGCCGCTTGACAATCTCAGACACTTCAATCGCCGGTCCCAAATGGATGTTCAGCTCCTGTCCGTCCTTGTCGTCGAAAATCAGATGCGTTCCGAGTTCCGCCTTGCCGGTGGTGCTCTCACAGGGATGCGTCTGGATTTGCCGCAATGTGCCTGAGAGGCGGACCAACCGAGGGTTCAGCCCTTGCTGCACGATCCCTTTGTGATCTCCCATTCCCAGTTGCCCCGGAGCGGTCGCCGTCCACATCAGCATAATCAGCATGCTCAACCCTCCGGCAACACGAGGTGGTTTGATAATCCAACGTCTTGTCTGTTTCGAGTTCTTCACGATCGCTTCTCCTTTATCATGATCTAAAACCTCCGCCCAATCGATGACCGGAACCTTCCGGTTTTCATTCGTATTCCATCTACTCTTTTTCGCGATGGTGTGAATGGGGAGGTTCGCTGGTAATGTGGAATGTCCGGTCCAGGGGATTATATCGGTTCGACATGCCAATACTTCCGATGATCTCTATTTGTGCCTGCGGAATGTCTTTTCTGCTGAGATACGTTTTTACGCGTGTGGTATAGTCGTAGTGGGTCGGCAACTCTTCCTGGATAAGCTCCAGGATCGTTTCTCGAGGAATCCTCGACGTCTTCGGTGTTGTTTCAGGGCATGAAAACGTTCTGCCCTCGAATCCCTCGATGGTCTGGACGGCCAAACGGATACCCCGGCCCTCCTTATGTTCGACGTGTTTTCTTCGTAACAACCAATCAATCACAGTTTCCATAGCGTCGCTCTCATTTTAATCCTTGATCCAGTCCGGCACCCGAATATCTTTCGGTTCCCCACGGATGGAAGAGATGTACGGCTTGATATCGAGGATGGGACTGCCGTCAAAGGCATCGATCTTATCAACAATGATGATTTCATTCTTAATCGAGAGAATCTTGCACCGACTCAGAGCGATAAGATTAGGCCGTACCGGAGCGCGGCAGGCAAAAACTCCCGTCAGAGGATTATTCCTGTTGCCGCGCGGGCGGACCTGGCGAATGTTCCGTTTTTCGGGCGTGTCGTTCTTGTCAAACCAGTAAAGCACAAAAATGTGCGAAAAGCCGTCCAATCCCTTAAGTGCATCGCGGTATTTGTTAAAAATCTGCAGCTTTGCTGATCCATGTTGCTTCTTTACTTTGCCCACCGGATATAATTTGAAAAACGTTTGACTCTTCGCCTCATTCATGGTTTTCGCTCCCACGGTTGTATCGGTTACTTTACAGAAGGTCCCGCAACTGATTGTTGCCATGCCTTTCAAAAACAAATCGCGCCTTGAGATGTTCATCGGAGTTCCCCTTCGAATGCTAATAAGAGTTTTGCATAAGTTCAGTTCTAATTGATAAGACATGCGTCATTTAGTGAATCAACGTCTCCAATTCGTCTGTATATGCCCCTTCCGGTTGCAGGCCGACCAGGCGCTTCCGGACCTGTGAGATACGCTATGCTGGAAAAACAGCGAGACATTGTTGCTGCGGCCAATGTCAGGTTCCCATTTTCACTGCTACCCGAGCGAGCCGTCTGCCAAGGTTTCTGGCTGTTTCAAGTCCTGTCTCGTCACTCTCAATCCCTCCCGGTCCGCCGCTCCATAGCGCGGCTCCGAAGTGTGACGTGCTCATTCCATCGCCAACGCATATCATATCGTGACAGAGCATCGCCGCCCGAACGGCCTGAATCGTAAGTTCCTGACCCCCGTTGCGCACGCCGCCCACAGCCAGAACGCCGCCGACTTTGTTGCGAAAGATGGAACCATTGCGCCGAAACATCACAGACCTATCTAAGAAGGCCTTGCACTGGGAGGTCATTGATCCCA
>CAZDAF010000387.1:0-3626 GCA_964503115.1 uncultured bacterium | reverse complement strand
TTGACCTGGGTTCCCACTTCCACATAGGGAGGCTGATCGGGCGCTGGACTTCGATAAAACACCCCCGCCATGGGCGCGCAAACTTCCACTCTTTTACCCTGTTTAGTACTGCTCATCCGATATTTTCTCCTTCGTCATCCGTTATGTCGGGCCGGTGCCGTGGATTTTCGCTCTGGCCGGCATTTGTTCTTCTTTGTTCCTTGTAATATCCAAAGCCTCTATGATTTTTGTGCGTGTATCTTTTGGAAGTATGATCTCATCGACCACCTGGGCCGTACATGTATAGGCGGCATCAAAAACATCCACTTTTTCCCTGGAACGATTCATGTATCTTTCATAAGCGTTCTCTTCGATACCTTTTCCGTAAACCTTCCGGTAATCGGCAATGGAAGCTTCCACGCCAAATCGGGCAATAGGCCATGCAAAGGTGAAATCAGCGCCAAGACCTTTTTGACCGCCCATAATCAGGCTGCCGGCGTCCGCATAGGCTTCACGGATAACTACGCTGATTTTCGGCACGGTTACGGTCGCGTATACTTCGGCAATCTTACCGATATGGCGAATCAGCCCCACCGCTTCCTGTGATTCATCTGGAAGGACGGGCGGCGTATCCACAAGGTTCACCAGCGGAATGTTATAGGCGTCAAGGGTCTGGAGAAAACGATAATATTTGTCGCAGGCGTTTATTTCGAGAATGCTCCCCGGGCACCCGGGGTTATTGGCCACAACGCCCACGACCTCACCGTTGAATCGGGCAAAACAGGTTATAAGCTGTCTGGCGTAATCTTCCTTGATTTCCAGATACTCGCCATCATCAACGAGGTGGTCGATGACTTCATGCATATCGTAGACCTGATCGAAATCGTCGGGAACGAGGTCGGTCAACTCAGGGACCTCGCGATTCGGGTCGTCCGTGCAGTCAAAACGTGGCGGCTTTTCCCGATAATTTTGAGGCAGATATTTGAGCAACTCGCGACATCGGCGAATAGAAGCTTCATCGTCTTCTCCTACGTAATCACAGGTGCCGCTTAACTCCATGTGGTAGTCGGCGCTTCCGATTTTACTATCGATTTTTTCGGAGGTGGCTGCTTCTCCCTGCCTGGGACCGGCGATCCACAGGTTTCCGGAAACCCGGCTCATGAACAGAAAATCACATAAGGTGGGCAGGTATGCGCCACCGGCGATGCATGGTCCCATAAGGACGGTTATTTGCGGAACGACTCCCGAGTAGATTGATTCCACTCGAAACATCCAGTCCATGCCGGCAAAGGGCACGTCACTATAACCGAGTCGACCGCCCGATGAATCCAGCAGATTGACCATGGGAATGCCCCATTTTGCCGCCAGCGTCAAGCAATGAGAGAACTTCATCATATGCTGAATCCCTGTGGAACCACCCAAAACGGTAAAATCCGACGCATAGAGCATGATCCGGCGGCCATTAACGTTCGCAGTGCCGACAACGGCGCCGTCGCAGGGCGCGTCCACACTTTGACCGTCAAAACGAACGGATGTCCCTCCTATAAAGGAACCCAATTCCCTGAAACTTCCGGAATCCACCAGGATGTCCACACGTTCGCGTGCCGTCAATTTCCCCCGGCTATGTTGACGGTCGATTTTTTCCTGCCCACCGCCCAAAAGATTTTTCTTCTGGACATCCTTGTATCTCTGTATGGCATCTTGCATTCTTTTTCCCATTATATGTCTCCTATGCGGGTTTTATATAGCGTCGCCTATTCGGGACTTCTTCATACTTGTCCGCCGAAGAACGTAAGGCCCCGATAACTCTTGAACGGGTTTCCCTGGGATCGATGACCTCATGTACCGTATACCAGGATGTAAATGATTTAGCCATGTTCATGACATTTAACGCATTTCTTATCGTTCCCACCATCGTGTTATAGAGTTCCTCGTAATTACCTTCTTCCTTCGCCTTTTCGAGTTGTTTATTGAAAACAGCTTTGACCATCATTTCCGGTCCGGTGGGAGCGAATTCCGTGGTAGGCCACCCATAAATAAGATCGGGGCCCATGCAACTGCATCCCATGACGATATTTGAACCGCCATAGGAGCGTCTTAAAACAAGACTGACTTTCTGGCAGGTCAGATTAGAATAACCGTGCAGGCTTTTGGCGCCGTGCCGGATAACGCCCATCCTTTCCCAACGATCTCCCGGCGGGAAAGCGGTCGAATCGGACATGGTTATGAGCGGGATGTTGAAAGCGTCCAGAAACATTATGAACCTGTCATATTTATCGGAGGAGTCCGGTTCCATGATACCGCTGAGTTCTTCGGGGTTACTGGCGGCGATTCCGACGGAAATTCCATCGAATCGGGCAAACCCTGTAAACAAGTTTGGCGCATAATCTTCCTGAAGTTCAAATATTTCTCCGTTATCCACAATCAACTCTATGACATCATGGATATCGTAGGTGAATTTGACGTCTTCGGGCATGATATCCAAAAGGGCTTCCTCCCGCCTTTGCGGATCGTCGGTGGGAGATATATCCGCCGGGCGCTCCCAACAATTCTGAGGCAAAAACCCTAGCAGCGATTTCGCCTGATCAATGGCTTCTTCATCGTTTTCGGCAATCAGGTGACACTGACCCGATTTTCCCATGTGAAAATCCGCATTGCCCGCATCTTCCGTCAGGACATCTCCTCCCCACCACAAGAAACCCGTATCTTCGTTCATGATGAGGAAATCGGAAAGCACCGGTATCTGCGCCCATGGCCCGGTACAGGGGCCTAACACCAGCGAGATTTGAGGAATAACTCCGGAATAATGGCAATAGTTTTTCACGAGTCGCGTCAACCCGAATTGGCCGACGGCGCCATTATTGAAACTGATTCGCGACCCCGCCGAATCCCATATCCCGATAATCGGTACTTGCTGCTGCCCCGCCATTTTAACCAGTTCGGCGATTTTCCAGGCCCCCTGGTCGCCTATGGCGCCGGACATCACGGTGAAATCCGTCGCATAAACCATGACCTGGCGATTGTTCACCCTTGCAATTCCCATAACCACCCCATCCCCCGGACTGGGCAGAGGATTAGCTGCCAGATCATAAGGACTGTTGTCCCGAACCACGCTCCCGATCTCTTCGAAGGAACCGGGGTCGGCCAGAAGTTCGATACGCTCGCGAGCGGTTAATTTGCCAAGGGCGTGTTGTTGTTCGATGCGCTCCCGGCCGCCGCCTTCCAGGCACTCCCGGCGGTTTTTTTCCAGTTTTTCCAAATAGCCGTTCATCCATTTTCCCATTATGTGAATCTCCTATCCATAATCACGTTATTGGTTTCTGTGAAAAGAGAAGGGATCATGACATCCATTGACCGATCCCAAATAAGTATACAGGTTTTTAACTCAGTCTCAACTGTCGTGTGGTCTTTTTGTGGCTGTTTCGGCTGTAAATAATTGAAACCCCGATAGATTATGGAAACAACGTCGGTGAAAATATATAGTTTCCGTTGCGAAATGGCCTTGTAAGAGCTGGCGGCTGTTTGCCCTTACGCGTAAGTTTTTGATTTTATTACATTCTATTTTTAAAAATCGCGATTCGCAATAGGAACTATTTAACCCGGATTTTGCGTTTGGATAGAGTTGTCTTGAAGGGCCTTTAAAATTG
>CAZDAF010000386.1:0-3627 GCA_964503115.1 uncultured bacterium | reverse complement strand
TATTTCGATAGCCACGCGCACATTACGTTCCGAGGCGAAATTCGCCGCTTCGGACCAGTAGGGCAGGGCGACATTTTCCCATTGCCACTTTGTGATCCGCCGCGCTTCTTGGGGCCACGCGCTCGAAAACCAAGCGGGATACTTCGCCTCGGAGTCGGTGCCGGGACAACCTGAAAGGCAAACCACCGTTCCGACTTCGAGCCGCGCGGCAAGCTCTATGGTGCGGTTGAAATAACTTCGATGCTCGTTGCGTATTTTGTCGTCCGGATGAAGCGGGTTACCGTGGCATGCAAGCGCCGCCGGTTCGAGACCTCGGCGCGAAAACTCATCGAGAAATTCCGATCGGGCGCCGGCGCTTTCGAGCAGGCGCTGTGTATCGATATGGGGCGTGCCCTGAAAGCCACCCGCGCTGATCTCGACGCCTTCAACTCCCGCATCGACAAACAAGTCGAGGCATTCAGACAGGCCTGAATCACGAAATGCCGTAGTGACGCCCGCTATCTGCATTTTCTATCGCTTGTCATTTGGGTAAAGTGGCGAGGAATTTCTCCAGCGCAGTGTTGAACTGTTCCGGTTCCTCGACAGGGGGCATATGCCCGCAGTCCCGGATTATCGTGAGTGTGCTGCCGGCGATACCGTCGGCGTAAGCATAAGCGCATTTTATATCCACCAGTCCGTCGTGGTCGCCCCAGACGATAAGCGTCGGAACCCGAATGTCGTTCACTTTGTTGTTCATCGGGGTTTCCATGATGGCTAACGCGCATTTTAAAATCGCGTAGTTGAACTTGGGAAATTCGTCAGTCCAAATGAAATGTTTCATGTAAGCGTTAGTGTCGTCAATCCATTTTTTCGTGGTGGGTTTTGAAGAGTCCCAAAACCTCGGGAATCTACCGCCGTCCTTGCCGCTCGTCAGTGTGAATTTATCCATTAAGGACTGCTTGTTTTTTTTCGCGCCTTTGCGGGCCATATTGGTAATCTTTTTCGCCAGCCACTCGGGATGGTTTTTAAGAAAGTATTTCGCTACTCGTGGGAAGTTGGCTCCAAGTCCCGCCGCATCTATCGGCACCAACGCTTCGGTTCGCTCGGGATATTTCCATGCAAAATAAACGACCGTATGTCCGCCCATGCTCATGCCCATCACTACCGCTTTTTGTATATCGAGATGATCCATGAGGCCGTTTACGGTATCGGCGAAAAGTGGAATTCCGTATGGTATGTCATTGCGCTTTTCGGAATTGCCGTGCCCGGGCAAATCCAGCGCCACTACCCTGTACGATGATGAGTAATGGCGAATGGCGCCGATCCAGTTGTAAATCGAGCCGCTCAGGCCGTGAACGAGGATGAGTACCCGCTCGCCTGAGCCTTCGTCCACATAACATATCCGTATTCCGTTGATTGTCACATATTTAGCTTCAAAACCGTATTCGCGCGGCTTGTACTCGACGGTGTCGTCCATACTCAACGCGGCGCTCGCAACCACCATGGCGCAAAAAAGAAATATCACGCCTGAAAACAATTCGAACGAAACTTGCATTTACCATTCCTCCATGAAAAAAGACTTTCTTGCCTGTAATGATGCGGAATTGCAATTATTACATTATCCTTTGCTTAGAGGCTGATTTCAAGTAAGGCGGATACCGCCCATCATTGATTTTTATGGAATTACCAGGAGAAACGATATGGATGATCGCTTAATCGAAGACGCCGCCCGCATAATAGCCCAGGGGCGCAATATCATAGCTTTTACCGGCTCGGGAATAAGCGCCGAAAGCGGTATACCCACTTTCCGCGACCCCGGTGGAATATGGGACAGATTCGATCCGGGAGAGATCGGCACCACGCAGGGCATTATACAGTTCGCTATGCGTAATCCCGAGCGCATCAGGGAATTTTTGCTCGATACGGTCAATATTTTCGAGAAGGCGGAGCCTAACCCCGGCCATTACGGCCTGGCGGAACTCGAAAAAATGGGAATCCTTCACAGCGTGATAACGCAAAATATCGACGACTTGCACTCGATAGCGGGCAACTCCAGGGTTCTCGAGGTGCATGGGAACTTATACCGATTCAGGTGCATGAATTGCGGCAGGATCGAAAAACACGGTCGCGAAGCGGTTCTCGAAAGAGCAAAAGAAATACTCAATTCCGAGTCTTTCAATTCTGCCGATCTGGTGAAAATGATGCCGATTTGCACTTGCGGCGGGATGATGCGAATAGATGTGGTGATGTTTGGAGAAGCGGTACAACTGTTGCCGGAAAGCTACGGCGAGGCGCGATCTTGCGATGTGGTTATAGTTCTGGGTACCAGCGGTGTGGTGTGGCCTGCGGCGGGAGTACCTTATGAAGCTAAGCAGTCCAACGCCAAAATTATCGAGATCAACCCGAACGCAAACGCTTTCAACGATATCACCGACGTCTATATCAAGGCGATGAGCGGGGAGGCGATGCCTCGCATTATCGATCTCGTCAACGAGCTGAAATAACAGGGCGTGTTCGCAGTGGCGGGCGAAAAGGAACCAAAAAATCGCAAGCGTGGGCTGAGAACCAAAGAAGATAAGGGCGTTTTTCTTCCTCGTGCCGAAGGGAAAAGCGAGGAAAGGGACGCGGAATTCCCATATTTGGAAGTGCCGAGGGAGAAATTCGACCGCGTCCGAGTGGTACTCGTCGAGGTCAAATATCCCGGAAACATAGGCCAGACGGCTCGTGTGCTTCGTAATTTCGGATACCGCCGCCTGGCGCTGGTAAGGCCTCGGTGCAGGATAGACCTGGAAGCCGAAAAGATGGCCGTGGGCGCCGAGGATTTGCTCGATGCGATAGATGTTTTCGATTCGGTCGAGGAAGCGCTCGATGGGGCTCGTATTGTTGTCGGAACGACTCGACGCCGTGGCGTGCAACGCCGTAACGTGATAGACCCTCGGGTTTGCGCGGAGCTTATCGGACCGGTGCTCGAAGTGGGCGACGCGGCCTTGGTTTTCGGGTCCGAAGACAGTGGCCTTTCAAACGACGATCTCGCCCATTGTCATTGGATAGCGAGCGTCCCGTCCGGCAGCGACCGACCGAGTTTCAACTTGAGTCATGCGGTAGCGTTTTTCCTGTACGAAATAGCGTATTCGCTGCTTTTGCCGTTACCGCGAAATTACGCCCGGCACGAAAATTACGAAGGGATGTTCGATCACACCGAGAAATTCCTCAACGATATCGGGTTCTTACGCGATCAAGACCGAGCGAGGATGATGCTGGTGATAAGGCAGATGCTGTATCGAGGGCGTTATTCAGAGCGTGAAGTACGCATAATCAGAGGCATAATCAACCAGGCATACTGGCGCATCTCCAACCCCGAAGCAGCTCCTGAAGACGCCCCGCCGGGAGAAAATCAATTGTTCGACGATGACGACGAGGAAGATCGGTAATCAAGCGCATCGCATGGCCGCGTGGGAGCGTAATATCCCGCACAATAAGTTCGGCAAACTGCATCGAGCAGCCGAGTTTTCGACAGTCCGACGAGACCGAAACGCCTTACTTTCTTTTGGAAAAAAGAAAGTAAGCAAAGAAAACCTACTTACCGCTCACTTCGCTCGCGGGGTAGTCTTTCTCGATAGCCGAATCATTAAAAGGCTTTTTGCGCGA
>CAZDAF010000385.1:0-3627 GCA_964503115.1 uncultured bacterium | reverse complement strand
ATCCCTTGTCCGCACTTATTATAATTGTGTGCACTTTGCGCAACATTTAATTGCCAAGAGACTAAAAACTTATTTCAGGACATAACTTTCTTTCCCGTTTCTTTTTACGGCTGTCAGAAGGCCATTTCCGGTTTCCAAATCTCCCACACCTTGCCCACAAGGTCCGGGCCCGGCTTCAAGGTCTTTTTACCCGGCTGCCAGCCGGAAGGTGTAACTTCACCGGTTTCTCGTACATGCTGGAATGCTTTAATCTGCCGGATCGTCTCTCCAACGGCACGACCCACGGTGGGGGTCAACACTTCCATGGCCTGGATAATACCATCCGGGTCGATCAAGAATCTGCCGCGGACATCGACGCCCGCGTCCTCCTCGTAAACGCCGTAGACGCTGCCAATACGTCCGCCTGCATCGGAAAGCATGGGGAACGGGAATCCACCGGGAATCATTTTCTCGAGTTCTTCCGCCTGCCATATCTTGTGGCTGAAGCGACTGTCGGTGCTCATGGCCAATACCTGTACGCCCAATTCCTTGAACTCTTTCGCTTTGACGGCGACCGCCGACAACTCGGTCGGTCAAACAAATGTGAAATCCCCCGGGTAAAAACAAAGTACGACCCATTTATCCTTGTAGTCCGAGAGCTTTACGTTCTTGAAACCGCCGTCGACATAAGCGGCGGCTTCGAAATCGGGAGCCGGTTTTCCAACTCTCGCCACCATTTTTTTCACCTCCTTGCGGTTTTGAGCTTCATCCTTTTGAATCTCCCCTGTGTCCGGCGGACCGATCGGTCCTTTTGAAGGTTCGACGCAACCGTTACCAGGCTCTGCCATATCGATTCCTCCTTTCTGAAAATGGTTTAGAATTTTTGGTTAATTTTCCTGAGAAAACTCCTCCTTTTCCGCACCGCATACCGGGCATACCCAGTCATCGGGAAGATTCTCGAACGCCGTCCCCGGCGCCACGCCGTTATCAGGATCACCCTTTTCAGGATCGTAAATATAACCGCAAACGTCGCACACATATTTTTTCATATCAGAACTCCTTCTTTCAAAAAGATAATAATGTTTCCACTCAAGCGCTTTCCATTACGTTAACCTCATGATGGGCCGTCCAAACCGCTTCTCTCTTTTTCTCGGAACCAGCTATCTGGATCGACAAGATAGAGTTTCATATCCACCAGAGCGTCATAATGGCTTCGCTCTTCGGTTGTCATACGGTTGAGGAAGTCTCGTTCGTGCGGGTCGGTGGCTTTAGCGAGGTGCTCCTCGTAATATTTAATGGATTTCAGTTCGAAGTCTATTCCAATGTCCATCGCATCGAGATCGCCGGCATCCGCATGGATGTCCCGACCATACTTTTGCGTAATTTTCTTGAAGAACTTCCCCAGGCTTTTTTCATCGATTTCATCCGATCTCCACTCGTCGGACCATGCCTTGCTCTCGTTCATCGACGCGTAGATTTTCTTGATGCGATATATGTGTACGAGTTCATCCGTCATAAGCATACGGAAGATTTCTCTGCCCGGTTCGGTTTTGCACTCGTTCATAGCCTTCTCGTAGAACGCCTCCCCTTTTTCCTCCATATCGAGCGCCGTGGCGAGCATTTTCAGCGCGCTCTCATTCTCCTTTGTCATTTTTACCTCCCTGCGGTTAAGTAGAAATTTACCACCTCGGGTACCCTAATTCATACCATTTCTTTATGAATTCCTAATCCTTAAAAACCAATTTTCCGCCCAGGTTTCCGGCGTATACCGCTGCGCCGAGCATCGCTATGTGAATGGCGAGAAATACATATCTACTGTCGTTCCCTGGAGCAGCCACATCCGGATCCACGAAACGCCAGATCACAAGTGCGTAACAAAGCGCTGTTACGATTAGCCCCATCGCGATTTTGTGTTTGAAGACCGTGGTCATGCGGCCCTTGTAATTCACCTGCCAATCGACATATCCGGAGAAGAACACCATGGGCATGGCCAGAGCGACCACAACCAGGTTGTAAAAAGAAGCTCTGTCAAATCCCATAGTTTCTAAAACAAATGACAGAAATAGAAACAACACGGTAACAGGCAGTAAACCATTAGGAAAATGTACCGAGATCGGATGCGCCTTGTGTTTTGTCATAAGGCCGGTAATTTGGGAATACAGCATAGAAACCAATCCTTGCTCCGAAGAAGGCGCGACAGTTGTTTCAGGCTCAACCTTTCCAGAGTCGGGCTTATTCTCTCCTTTTTCCTGATTGTCCTTTTTCTTAGTCGCCCCGGCGTCATATTCTTCCTTGGCCTTTTTGCCTTCCTCCTCAGGAAGCTCCTCAAACTTCTCTCTTGGCGCCCCACACACCGGGCACTTCTCCGGCGGTTCCGATCCCTCGTGGATATATCCGCATACCGTGCATTTCCAGTACTTCATCTTGAAACCTTCCTCATTACTTTTTTAAGGAATCCAAACAGCTGTGAGTTGGATCCACGCCTCGCTTTTACATCACGATTAATTTTCGGTTTTCCAGAGTCCATGAATATTGCAGTATTCCCGGGTTGTGACCTTTTCCGCGTCTATGCGAAACTCCGCCTCCGGCGTCTCGCCGGGTTCCAGGAACTTGCGGCAGGTCTTGCCGTCGGCGATAACCTGAATCCACTCGATATAATGTTTTTCTTCCATGGGATGGGCCACGCTACCCACTTTGACCTTGAAGCCGCCCTCAATCTTCTCCACAACCGGCACATGCTTCTCTTTGGCCGCGTCCACGGTGTTCTCTTCCATCAGCTTCATCGGCCGGCCGCAACATACAAGCTTTCCCTTGCCTTCATGAAGCATCTCGACGATGTTTCCGCAGACTTCACACTTATAGACTTGTAGTTTTTCGGTCATCTCTTATCTCCTTTCCATGGTTGATTCGGGTCCGAGTTTTACTTACTCAACTTGCAATAACTTCCTGATTTCTTTGAGCGCCTCATCATAATTCGGCTCTTCTCCGATTTCATGAACCAGTTGTACATGGCGAATCACGCCTTTTGCGTCGATAACATAAACCGCCCGGGCCAACAAGCGCAGCTCCTTGATAAGAACTCCGTACGACATGCCAAAGGACGCGTCCCGGTGATCGCTGTAAGTTCTTAATTTATCTACCCTGGCCTCTCTGCACCAGCGCTCTTGAGCGAATGGAAGATCCATGCTGATCGTAATAATCTCGACTTCCGGTCCCAATTCCGAAGCGATTTCATTGAACCGTCTGGTTTCCTTATCACAAATGGGAGTATCGAGCGAAGGCACTGAGGCAATAATAGTGATTTTATTTTCAAAGGTCGAGAACTTAACCGTTTTAAGGTGATTATCCATAACTTCGAATTCCGGCGCTCGGTCACCCACTTTAGGTTCATCACCCAACAGAGTTACCGGATTACCCATCATGGTTACGATTCCGGTCCTTTCACTCACGACCTTCTCCGTTATTATCGGCTGTAGGGTTTATTGCAGACTGCCGAATAAGTCGCAGCCGGCTTGCTTATTTTTTGGTTGCCTCCGCTCGTTCCTCCTGAGTCATCGCAGCAAGGCGCTCAATCTCTTTTAGATCAAGCCCGAGCCCCTCTGCCACGCGTTTGCCGTAATCTTTGTCGGCCTTGTAAAAAATTGCCGC
>CAZDAF010000384.1:0-3647 GCA_964503115.1 uncultured bacterium | reverse complement strand
GCTCTTACCGATACCACCTGCACGGTATACTGAAAGTTATTTCGGCCTGATGAGTGACCTTAAGAAAAAGTTTGAAACCGAAATTGATCTTTTGGAAGCCGCCCCGATTAATAATCCTTATTTCAAGCAAGCCATAGAGCAGACAAAAACGGTGCTTTATGAAGCCGCCGCGTGATGTCCGTCAGTATTTTTACGATATTATCCAGGCATGCGAGCTTTTGAAGCGCTTTATTAAAGGGAAAACCCTTGATGATTATTCCGCCGATCCACCGCTGTGTTCGGGAGTTGAGCGCCAGTTTGGGATAATCGGTGAAGCACTCAATCAAGCGCTTCGTATTGATCCCAATTTGAAATCTCGTATAAGCAATACGGAAAAGATAATCTCACTCCGCAACCGACTCATCCACGCTTATTTCGCTATCTCCAACGAGACAACATAGGGAATACTTGAAGTAAATTTACCGGTTCTCACAAGGGAAATACAAACTCTTCTGGACGAGTATGCGAGCAACTAGAAAGTTAACACAATGGTCGCAAAGAAGGATCCCGTCTATGGAGAGGGAGTTCCGGCGGCGGTGGTTCCCAATCCGGGAGCTGAAATTACGGAAGAGTGAATTGCGAAAAAGGTATTATTGCAGCAAAGGCAAGTAGAATTTATAACTGACATGTTAGCTAATTGAGATGAGAAAATTGGGACAAATCATTACATCAGGCTAAAATAGGAATTAGTGGGTCAAAGAAAAAGGAGGTAACCATGAAAAGGCGCCAATTTATCGGGACGACGCTCGGATCGGCGGCGGTAGTTGCATTACCGCGCGTCGGAAGGCCTTCGACCGGCCATGAAATCGTCCTCAAGAACGTGCAAGCCCTGATCGGCGGCGAGTTCAAGAAATGTGACATTGGAATCAGCGAAGGCCGCATCGCTGCGATTGATCAACCGGGCACGCTTATATCCGGAAATCAGGTAATCGAGGGTGGGGATTTATACGTTTCCCCCGGATGGGTGGACTATCACGTCCACCTCGTGGATCGGGAGTACGGCAGAGCGGTAGGGGTGCCGGTATCGAGGCTTGGAGTCGAGCATGGAGTTACGGCGCTGGTGGATGCAGGCACGACGGGAGCGGCCGATTTCCGGCAGTTCAAAGAAGCTGTTAACGATAGCCCGAAAATGACAAGTTTCGCTTTTATTAACATCAAGCGCCAGGGAATAAAACTTACGGAATTCTACAGAACTCGCAAGGGTTGGGACGATATCCCGGCGATGGAGGTGGCACTTTCCGAATACGGCAACTTGATTGTGGGGATAAAGGTGAGGGTGGATAAAATGCTCACTCCCCGTTCCGACCGATTGTATTATGTACGAAAATGCCGCGAGGCGGGTGATCTGTTCCGATTGCCTGTTATGGTGCATATTGGGCCGCCCCCACCGTCGCTGACCGAAATTCTGCCGCTGCTGAAACAGGGCGACACGATTACTCATTGCCTGCGAGGGCAGGGGAATTGCGTGGTTGACGAGCGGGGTAAGATTCGGGACGACGTGAAAGACGCTTACGAGCGAGGCGTGAGGTTCGACGTGGGGCACGGCACTACCAGCTTCAGTTTTTCCGCCGCCGAGCACGCACTCGAACAAGGATTCACGGACTTAACGATCAGTTCGGATATACACTTATTGAGCGCTCGGCGATACGCCAAAACGTTTGCTAACGTGATGACCCAGTTTTTGGCGATAGGCATGCCACTCGAGGATATCGCCGAACGGGCAAGTACGAGACCCGCGCGACTGTTGGGTATCGAACGAAAAATCGAGCCCGGAGCGGAAGCGGCACTCACTGTTTTCAGAGTGGTCGAAGGCGATTTCACATGCGTTGACGTCGTTAAAGACACGAGAAAATCCGCCGGGCGAATAATACCTGAATGGACTATCCTTAACGGCAAAGCGCATCGGGCGGGCGACTTGGACCGCGAGCTTTTCTTATAAGAACTACGGGAGGATGAAATGAAGGCGAAAATTATAGCTCTGATCGAGTTGGTAGTGATAATCGTTCTTGCCGGAGCGCTGGTGACACAATGCGTTTCGTTCAAAAAAACGGGGCCGGTGGTTCGCGAGCCTGCCGCGCCCGGCGAGTCGACATTGAGTTACACCCCGCCGCCGCCACCCAAGTTTCCCATTGAGGTAGTAAAGAAACTGCCCGAATTAAGAAGGGCCTTCACGCCGACGGTGGATAAGATCACTGACGATATCTACCTGGCACGCGGGTTCGCGCTCGGAAGCGTCATGATGGTCATAACCGACGAGGGGCTGGTGATTATCGATACCACCGAGAGCACGGACGCCGCCGGGGAAATTCTTGAAAGGTTCCGCAGGATTACCGATAAACCCATACGCTATATCATATACACCCACGGGCACCCCGATCATTTCTATGGAGCGCCGGTCTTCATGGAAGATGGAACCCGGATTATCGCCACCAAAACCGCTGTGAAATTTATGAAGAAAGATTTCGGATGGCTCAAGCCGTTCCAGATGCGAAGCCGCCTCAACCAGGCAGGCATAGTCGCGCCGGAATTCTCCAGAAAATTGCCTGTAGAGAGCGGCATTCGAGATTTCAGCAAGCGGGGCGATCCTGTCTACCCCACGATAACTTTCGATGAGGAATACTCTTTCATGCTGGGCGGCAAGAAATTCGAATTATACCACACCACCGGGGAAACTCCGGGACACCTGATGGTCTGGCTGCCCGATGAAAGGGCGCTGTTTCCGGGCGACCTTTACTACATGAGCTTTCCAAACCTCTCCACGCCGATGCTCGAACCGCGTCCCGTCAAGGGATGGTATGATTCGCTCGAGCGTATGATCCTTATGAATGCCGAATATCTTGTTCCGAGCCACACCGCGGCCATTATCGGAGAGGAAAACGTCCGCGAGGTGCTTACTTACCATAGCAAGGCGATCAGATACGTTTATGGTGAAACCATCAAAGCCATCAACGAGGGCAAAACCGTCGACGAGGCGGTGCACTCCATCAAGCTACCGCCGGAGCTTGCAAGCAGGTTTCATCTCCAGGAATTATACGGCAGGGTGGACTGGTCGGTTCGAGGCATATATCAGGGCGAAACAGGTTGGTACGACGGCCACGGGACGGGCCTGGCGCCGCTGCCGCCGCGATTCCTCGCGCGGGAGTTAATTAAAATCGCCGGAGGCGCAGATAAAATACTCGAGAGGGCCATCGAGTTGCAGAAAGCGGATGAACACCAGCTTGTGTGCGAGTTGTGCGATGTTGTCATAAACGCCAATCCAAACGACAAACTCGCAAGAATAATCAAAGCCAATTCCCTGGAATACCTGGGCTATCAGGGCGGAAACCTCAATATGTTCGGTTTCTACCGCTCCGCCGCAGCTCTCGAGCGTCAAGCGGCAGGGGCTAAACCGTAAAGTAAGTACTTTTTCCGAGAGGCACAAGACCGGATCTGCGATCCAGTTCAAAAGGACACTATACGGTAGGTGACGGGTTGGAAGGGGATGCCGGTGTTGACATTCTTTTTTAACCAGGTTGAAGAATATTTTTAAATAATCTATATCCATTATACGATTATTCCGCCATTTTTCCTTAGTTATTTGAATGTCGTTCCCAATATCCAACTTATTT
>CAZDAF010000383.1:0-3652 GCA_964503115.1 uncultured bacterium | reverse complement strand
CACTATCTTAAAAACACTTCCGGGTGGATATTCACCCTGAAGGGGCCTATAGAAAAAAGGCCTCCGCTCATCATCGGCTAATTTCTTCCATTGCCTGGGATCAAGTTCTCCCATCATGAGGTTGGGATCGAAACTTGGAGTGGAGGCCATTGCGAGTATCTCGCCCGTATGAACATCCATTACCACTGCGGCTCCCGCCACCTCCCCCAAAGCCTTTTCACAAGCCCGCTGCATTGTCATATCTATCGTCAATTCGATAGTATTCCCCGTTTCGGGTATTTTTATCTGCTCTAATCGCAACTCCTTCTCGAAAAGCACGTTCCTTCTTCCGGTAGAATCCACAACCACTTGTTCGGAACCGCGTCTTCCTCTCAGGAGGTTTTCAAACGCCTGTTCGCCTCCCATTCTTCCCACCAGGTCGCCGGGTTTGTATTTTTTTGGCTTGGTATTGTCCAACTCCTTTCCCGTAACCTCTCCCAAATGTCCGACCAGTTGAGACGCCGATTTTCCTTGGGGATAGACCCTGCGCGGGATGCTGGCCACCTCGAGGCAATCGAGGTCTGTAAGGTTTTCTTCGAGAGCCGCAACCTGCGAACGGGAAAGATCGTCCACAATAATCGTAGGCTGAAACTTGGCGATTCGATGGCGCTCCTCGAACTTCTTTTCTATCTCTTCTCGGGGAATATCGATCAACTCCGAAATGCTGCCGGCAAGATCGGTAACTTTTCGCAAGCTCGGATCGGCATACAACAACAACTCGAAACCTTGTCTCGTCGCAGCCATCGACTCGCCTCTTCGATCAAGAATATCTCCGCGAATCGGTCGCAGAGATATCTTTCTCAATTTTTGAGCTCGAGAGATTTTTTCGAAATGGCGCCCGCGCATTAACTGCAAATTCACCAAACGCATAGTCAAGAGAGCAAAAGTCACTGCCATCAGCAGAAAGATGAGCCGGAAACGACCCTTTTGGGAGTCCTTGTCGTAATCATCTACGTGTATGGTTTGTTAGGCCATTTCTTTTACTCACAGCTCCCGCTCGCCACCTTCCCATAGTATTCTCAAGGGGTAATAAAGCGCCAGTCCCATTATGGCGTTGGATATTGCTCGAGGAAACAGATGCCATAAAGGAACTGAAAATGCGTCCCCGCCGGAAAAAATCGCCGACAATAACCATATTAAAAGATAATCCAATACTGAAAGAAGGGCCACTAAAGCAGCCTGGGCCAATGCGCTTTTCGCGTAGAATTGCCCTGCGAGCCAATATGCCGCGAGGTATATCACCAGCCGATCCACTATGAATAACCCTGCCATCGTACCCATCAGGAGATCTTGGAGATATCCCATTCCAAAGGTATAGATAGAGCCGGTCATCGGCTGTAGAAACAGGCCGAGAAGCACTATCACAACAAAAAGAAAATCCGGCCGCAGCCATTCAGGTAACAGCAACGGCACCAGCGTTGTCTGAAGCACCGCCAATACCAGGGTAGATATCACGAATATCAGGTGCTTTCTCATGCTAGCGTATCGGATCCCCTTCTTTGATCATTACCTGCACTTCCTCTATGGTATTGAAATCCACCACCGGTGTCGCATCTACCATTAAGCGCAGACCCTTTTCCGATTGGCCCACCCGGCTAACGCGCCCCAAAAGCAATCCCTTTGGAAACACTCCGCCGAATCCGGAACTCACCACCATATCGCCCGGTTGCACATCCGACCCTCGCTCGACGAATTTCAGCACCAGTCGCTTCCCATCTCCCTGAGTGACGCCGCGAATCCTGGTTTGCGTCCAGTTGGACGGATTCCAGGGACAAGCCGGGTTGGGAATATTATCGTCGGCCAACCTGTACATCAGAGCGTCCACTCTGCAGCGCGGGTCGATTAACAGCAACACTTGCGCGCTGTGAGGAGGAACCGACCGTGTTCCCGCCCCGCCAACAATTTTCCCGACGGTGCCGGCTCCACACACGACCGGCAGGCCGTATTTTATCCCGTCGTCCGAACCGCGGTTGATAGTCGCTACCCTCGATTCATTTCGCGCCGACAACGCTATAATTTTTGCCGGTAAAAGCTTCGCTCCCCGCCAAACCGGGCCCGTTATACCCATTCTCAATCGGGCGATTTCTTCCCGAAACTTTCGATTCTCAAACATTAAAGAATCCAGTTTATCGCGAAGATAGCGATTTTCCGACTCGACGCCTCGAAGATAAATATAGTGATGCCATGTATCGCCGACTGCGGTCGCCGAATTGGTCACCAGAGCTTGGGGATAGGAGAGCACTTCAAGTATGGCTCGAGAAAGCGGACTTACTCTGCGGCCCGGTCCCACCACTGAGTTGTAAATCAAAAGACCCAGCCCAATGGCTAGAAGCGCCAAGGGAACAAAGTTGTTCTTTCGCTGCTTGATAAAATCGAGGGACACGATACCTCGCCCCAGCCACCGAGGGCCAGTTAAAAGAATTCAACCACAACAAATACGCTCAGTATGATATTTCTCGCAGAAGATCTATTTCATCAAGACACTTGCCACTGCCAAGCACCACGGCGGAGATCGGGTCTTCGGCAAGCATCACGGGCAATCCCGTCTCTTCCCTGAGGAGAATATCGAGATTTCTTAAAAGCGCTCCTCCACCTGCCATGACTATGCCCTTGTCCACTATGTCGGCGGCCAATTCCGGCGGAGTGCGCTCGAGGGTTAGCTTAACCGCGTCTACTATCAAGTTGATCGGCTCCCCTAGCGCCTCCCTTATCTCTTCCTGACCGATTACAAGAGTCTTGGGAATACCGGCAATAAGGTCCCGACCCTTCACTTCCATGGATTTGTCTTCGTTATCAGGGTAGGCGCAACCTATGTTTATCTTGATTTGTTCCGCCGTTCGTTCGCCGATGAGAAGATTGTATTTACGTTTGATATAATTGAGGATCGCCTCATCCATTTTATCGCCGGCCACGCGGACACTTACACTGTGCACAATCCCCGCCAGACTTATGACGGCCACCTCGGTGGTGCCGCCGCCTATATCGACTATCATGTTCCCGGTAGGCTCGGTGATTGGCAATCCCGACCCGATGGATGCGGCCATGGGTTCCTCGATAAGGTGCACTTCGCGCGCTCCGGCGCTTTCGGCGCTTTCCTTGACCGCACGCTTCTCGACCTCGGTGATACCGAACGGCACGCAGATGATAATTCTCGGCCTCACTAACTTGCGGCGGTTGTGAGCGCGTTGAATAAAGTATCGCAGCATGCTCTCGGTGACCTCGAAATCCGCGATGACGCCGTCCTTCATGGGCCTTATAGCCACAATGCTCCCGGGCGTCTTGCCCAGCATCTGCTTGGCCTCGCGCCCCACCGCCAGCACCTTCTTGGTGCCGCGTACTCCCATATGCACCGCCACCACGCTGGGTTCGCAACACACTATTCCCTTACCCCTCACGTAAATAAGGGTAGTGGCCGTGCCAAGATCTATGGCAAGGTCATTACTGAAAAGACCCAAAAATGAGTCCCAGAACATAAATCTACCTTTCCGTCTCCGCCAAAAATACTAAACTATTTCAGGTTAGAATAATTCTTAACACTTGGCAACACAAAGGCTTGCGGTCCCTGATTCCCGGTTAATGGCATGGTAATGTTTTTTCGGAAGGATATTGATGA
>CAZDAF010000382.1:0-3664 GCA_964503115.1 uncultured bacterium | reverse complement strand
CATGTCAGCGGTTACTATTGCCTGTTCGAGGAGTTCTTCCCTGGATGCCAGTTGATCGACTATTCCGAGGTTTAGGGAAGCTTCGGGAGTAAAACGTTCGCCAGCCATCAGAATTCTTTGCGCGATGCGGTTACCGACAACATACCTGGGCAAAGCCAGAAGGCCCTTGCACAAAGGCATGCCCAGGTTAATCTCATTGGCGCAGCACCAGCCTCGGTCAGCCCGCATGATCCGATAGTCCGCGGTCATGGCAAAAAAGAAACCGCCGGCGAAGGCATGCCCGTTGATAGCAATCACTACCGGCTTGGGAAACACTAAAAAGCGCTCAAGCATCCTGAGAAAATTCGGGAAAAAGACCTGCATGATATCAGGCCCGGATTTTGCCACCCACTCGATGTCAATACCGTTGCTGAAATATTTTTCCTGGGCGCCGGTAACTACTATGGCGCGCACGTCGTTATCCGCTTCGATGTCGTCCAGGGCATGGTTGAGTGCATCCACGAAATCCGTGTTAAAGCGATTGTCCTTACCGTTCTGCATCCTCATTACACGCGTATTGCCCTTGGCTTCTATTTCAACCAGCATGATAAATACCTCCGAACGATTGTTTAACTACGACGCCTACAATCATAATGGCCCCGTAGGAAATCATCAACCAAACGTACAGCAAATTATAAGAAAGGAGGCGCCTGCCGCCGGGCCGCCGGTATCAAGGACTTCCGGTTCCACGACCTCCGTCACACCTTCGTCACCAACGCCGGGAAGGCCGGGGTCCACGACTTCGTCATCATGGCCATAACCGGCCATCCCGCGCTTCGCGGGATTCAAACGCTACAACAAGGTTTACCCGCCGTAGGAGGGTGGACAGGGAAGACCTGAAGAACGGCATCAACTCTATAGGCAAGAAAAACAAGAAAGACTGATAACCAGAGGGGTACTCTCTCAAGACGGGAGGATAATTATATGCGGCTTGGTCCCTCCTACATCCAACTACCTTAAAAGATATATTTGTGCGAAAATAAATTACCGATATGAACGACAATGTAACTATCCCCGACCGTTTTCCAATTGTGATACTCGACCTGTTAATGTACGTCCTGGACATGAGCTTGTTCATCATGATGATCCAAATGGAGGTGGAGTTCGAGCATGAACTCGACCTCAATAGACTTCGACGTGCTATCAGGCTTGCCATGGACGCTGAGCCTATCCTTGGATGTCGTTTAGTCACCACTCCTCCGAAGATGCACTGGCGTCGGCTAGAAAATTTGGACGACAATATCCTTGAAGTCGCGGAAGATGATGAGCAGTTTTCGGCGTTTCGTCATCGGAGGATAAGTGCTCTCGAAGGCCCGCAACTTGCAGCGGCTGTCTTGCGAGAAGGCGGCCACGACCGGCTGCTTATCAAAGTCAGCCACGTTGTAACAGACGCTGGCGGGACAAAAGAAGTAGTAGGGCTGATAGCAAACATCTATAACAAACTCGATAGCGATCCCGATTACCGGCCCGTTCCCAACTGCACTGGTTCCCGCGATATATCTCAGGTAACGAAACGTATCCCATGGCGCGCCTACCCGCGTATATTGTTAAATCTTATCGGGGCATTTATACCGAACAGTCTGCCATCGAGGATATTCTCGCTGGATATAGGTGATGGTCCTCCTGAAGATCTGCACTACGTATCGTCCCGATTGCCGAAGGAACGTGTCGAATGCATAGCTCGCCGCGGCAAACGTTATGGAGCAAGCCTGAACGATATGCTCCTGGCAGCCCTTTACCGGACGGCGACGAAATTCGGAAACTGGGACGGCCAAAAGAAACTGTGTATCGGTACCACCGTTGACCTGCGGCGATGGCACATGCCTGAAGGTCAAGGTGAGGCTATTACTCACCTTAGTTCCTTTGAATTACCCAACCTCGTCTGTAACCTCGGCAGAAGCTTCGACGACACGCTTAATAATGTTGTAAGGATCACCGGCAGGAGAAAGCGGAGTTGGTTCGGGCTCAATGTGATCATCCCGGTTCAACTGCTGGCGGCGGCGCCTCAGAATTTGATGTTCAGGATACTCAAGAATATGTCATCGAAGATGACAACTGGTGAAGTCTCTATGCCGGGATTTACAAACATGGGAATGATTGACACCGCTACTGTAAATTTCGGGAAACCGCCGTGTCGGGCGTGGATGCTTACCCCGCCTTCAAGACTTCCCAGCCTCGCCGCTGGAGTAACCGGCTACGATGGTAGCTTGACCCTATCCGCAGGTGCCTACCCCTCATCACGTACAATAATCGAGAAATTTTTCGAAGAGATGATTGCTCAACTACCAGGATAATGGTGAATTACTCCGTCTCACAGTTGGGATTTGGTAGAAGCAAATTGGTTCTTTGATCAATCAATTATAATTACTCGTTCAAGACGAGAGGGCATATATATCTGCTGATGGGTCCTTTCCTAAAATCGATATCAATATGGGAGATTAAAACCAGATATGGGCCGCCCACCTGACTTTTTACTCAGGTGGGCAGAACAGCCACAAAGTGACCACATTGGGATATTGAGACTAATTTAAAAACTGGAGCACTTATTCGGGGGCGCCCGAGAGTGTATAATTTCCATATTTCTCAAGTGCCTTCAACATAGCAACCAGGTTTTCCGGTTTAACGTTCGCAGTGATGCTGTTTGATGAAGACAACATATATCGGTAGTTGGGTCCCAGTATGCCGATTTTTTCTCTGACCTCGGCTTCAACGGACTCCGGAGTGCCCTGCTCAAGGTTTCCCAGGTCTATATTTCCGACCAGTGTTACCTTTTGGCCGTAATTTTTCTTTAGTTCTTTAAGGGCCATTGAGCCGTGTTCGAGGGGATGGAGAGCGTTCATGCCCTGGCTGAGGAGATCGTCCAGAATGGGTAAGAGGTCCCCGTCGCTATGGTATATCCAGGGTTTTGTGATTTTATCCGCGACTTTCCTGGTATGAGGTAGAAGAACTTCGCGGTATGTTTTAGGAGAGAAAAACGGATTCTGGTGATGGGCGATGTCGTCCGCAGCCCATATAAAATCGAAATCCAACTTGCAGACTTCCTCCATGCACCTTGCATACCAGTCGCAGATTCTACACATCACCTCGCCGACAAATTCCGGGTCTTCAATTAGGCTGATGCTGAACGTTTCGAAACCCATGCTGTGCCAGCAGGGATCGATACCTAGGAAGACCATGGCACAGGCCGCGAAGTCGCCCTTGTGCTCA
This sequence comes from uncultured bacterium, assembly GCA_964503115.1. Classification (GTDB taxonomy): domain Bacteria; phylum RBG-13-61-14; class RBG-13-61-14; order CAYWKU01; family CAYWKU01; genus CAZDAF01. Next base: position 418 of record CAZDAF010000382.1, on the reverse strand, counting down.
AGGAACTCCTCGCACATCTCGACCACCTCATCGATGTCTGCGAAAACCATCTTGTCAAGATCATCACGGGTTTTGATGACACCGTCCGCGCTCCAACCCTTGTTTCTTTCTGCATGGTTGAGGCGGTAAGGTTGGAAATTATCAAAGCAGCCGGCCGGGCCCCAGAAAGTGATATTGTCCCGGCCAAGGAGCCTTGATAGACTGGGCTACACCTGTTTTATATCTTTTTCGACGTCAAAGTCATGTATCCGAAGTTTTATGGTTTTAAAGCCTTCCTCGTATCTTTGCCGTGCTTCCTCAACGCGCTCTTCGGGCTCCTTGACCTCGCCGGTGGACGCATACAGCTCAACAGGTTGGGCCTTTTGTCCGAACAGCTCATAAACGGGCTTGTTTTCGAGTTTGCCCTTGATGTCCCAAA
>CAZDAF010000381.1:0-3678 GCA_964503115.1 uncultured bacterium | reverse complement strand
ATGGTCGAGGTGACAATTAAAAGACAATCTATTCTTAGCTCCTAAGCCGTTTCGTATAATCCATCAAGATCAGGTATATTAATTACCATCGAAATTGAGCGATTCTTCTGCTTTTTGAGGTATAGGTGTCCAGGATGAATTTTTGGAAACAACTAGGTTTGCGCACAAGGGTTTTAGCAATTTTGGCCGTTCTTGTTTTGATATCGCTGATGGGTGGCGCAACTATGTTTTGGCACACCTATCGGATGGACGCGCTTTTAACGAGTGTCGTCGATATGAATGTTGCCGCGCTGCAAGCGGCACAGCAATTGGAAACCGAGCTGATAAATCAAAAAGGTTTTGTTTCATATTATTTTATGGACGGCGATCCAAAATGGCTCAATCGGATGCAAAAACATCGAAAAGCTTTCAATGAGCAACTTGGCAAGGTATGGGAGACTGTCGAGACAAAAGAGGAAAGGAAAATTCTCACGAAGATCGAAAGGGAATATGGCAGCTACATCAACTCTAAGGATCAGGTAATTACATTATATAAAGCGGGGAAAAAGGATGCCGGATTGAGGTTTCACCACCGGATACGCGGCCGGTTTTTCGGGATTCTTAACCTGTGTGAGAATTATAAGGATATTCACAATAAAAAAATCAAGCGGACATTGGCGGAAAGCCATGCCGAGGCCAAGAAATTCAGGATTGTAGCTGCAACGGGCATAGCAACCTTCATTGTCGTTGGGGCCATTCTGGCTTTTGTACTGGTCAGCCAAATTCTCAATCCCATCAGGAGACTGACTATGGATGCGGCTTTCTCCGGGAGTGAAATCGAGCTAGGGAACGACGTGGCCACACTCGGTCAGGAGGTGCATGACCTAATTGAAAACATAGGTCGTACCCGCACGGAACTCGAGCATAGCCGGGAGCGACTGCTGCGCTCGGAAAAAATGGCCGTGATGGGCAAGCTGTCCGCTGAGGTTGCACACAGCATCCGAAACCCTCTGACCTCGATAAAAATGCGGCTTTTTTCATTACAAAGAAGTCTTGCGCTGACACCCGACCTGAAGGAAGATTTCGGGGTGGTGTCGGAGGAGATGCACCGCCTGGACGATATCGTGCAAAACTTTCTCGAGTTTTCCCGGCCACCAAAACTCGAAAAGCAGAAAATCAATATATCCGACATCGTGGATATGTCTCTTCAACTTCTCGAAAAGCGATTGGAACATAGTGGAATTGCGGTTCAGCGTCGGCGCGGCGATTCAATTCCGATGATCGAGGCTGATCCGGAGTTGTTAAAGGAAGTGTTGGTAAACCTTATAATCAACGCCTGTGAAGCTATGAGCGATGGCGGGCGCCTCATCATCGGCGAAAAAATAGGCGTAACGGAGAAGGTCGAACAGGCGGTTTTTGTGCAGATAAGCGATACAGGTCCGGGCGTGCCGGAGTTGATATGGGACAAGGTAATGGAACCTTTTTTCAGCACCAAGGAAGACGGCACCGGGCTGGGACTTTCCATAGCCAAACAGGTAATCGAGGAGCATGGAGGACAACTTGAACTAAGAAAAGGGGAGACCGAAGGCGCAACTTTCGTCGTTATACTTCCCGTTTATGAGGGCGAAAAGTGAATTCTATTCTTATAGTAGATGATGATGCGCAGTTGCGTCGCAGCTTTGAAAAACTTCTTTCCAAGGAGGGTTACGAAGTTCGCACTGCGAGCACGGGTGAGTCGGGCGTGGAGACGGTGAGAGATGATGTTCCTGACCTGGTTATAATGGACGTGCGGATGCCCGGCATGGGCGGTCTTGAAGCTTTCAAGGCCATAAAAAAAATCGAGCCCAAGCTGCCCGTTATTATTATGACCGCCTACGGCACCACTGAAACCGCCATCGAGGCCACTAAAATGGGAGCCTTCGATTATGTACTCAAACCGTTTGATATACCCGATGCGCTGGAGTTGATTGAGCAGGCCCTTGAAGCGGGACGGCTGATGCGATCACGAGTCGAGATGGACGTCGTTCCTGAAACGGCATCGCCGGACGCCATAATAGGCCGAAGTGAAGTCATGCAACAGGTATACAAAGCCATAGGACGTGTGGCTCCGACAGATGCTACGGTGCTTATTCGAGGCGAGTCCGGGACTGGCAAGGAACTTGTGGCACGCGCGATATATCAGCACAGCCTGCGAGCGGATAAGCCGTTTCTGGTGATTAATTGTGTGGCTATTCCGGAAACGTTGCTCGAAAGCGAGTTGTTCGGGTACGAAAAAGGCGCTTTTACAGGAGCGGTAAACCGACACTTGGGGAAAATCGAACAGGCTAACGGCGGAACCGTATTCCTTGACGAAATCGGCGACATGCCGTTCAGTATACAGGCCAAAATATTGCGGCTTCTCGAAGAAAAGAGCATTGAACGACTGGGTGGTCACGATCCAATTCCTGTGGACGTGCGTATAATCGCGGCAACAAACACGGATCTCGAAACGGCCATACGCGAAGGGTGCTTCCGGGAAGACCTCTACTATCGGCTCAAAGTCGTCACCATCGAACTTCCGCCTTTGCGTGACCGTAAAGGTGACATACCGTTACTATGCGACTATTTTCTCGTCCGCTTTTCAAGGGAAATGGAAATAAGCAACCCGGGTATGAACGAGGATGCCCGGCTTACGGTGGAAAGCCACCTCTGGGCCGGTAATGTCCGCGAGTTGGCCAACGCCATGCAAAAAGCACTTATTTTCAGCCGCGGTTACCCAATTCGTTCGGAGGATATCTCCCAAGCTTTGTTAGAGCCGGACTTAGCGAAAAGCGAAGACGATGCAATCCGGCAATGGGTACGAAAAATGTTGGCGTTCGGCGTGAATGAGGAGATGTTCACAGCCATAACGGACCACTTCGCTGCCATTCTGATAAGCGAAGCCCTTAATATAACCGACGGCAACCGCACCCGAGCAGCCAAACTGCTCGGCCTTTCACGCCCCACCCTCCACGCAAAAATCGAAAAATACGGTCTGAAAATATCAACCTCGGTCAACAAAAAGGCTTAAGTATAAAGAACAAAAAATCAAGTATGAAATGAGAAAACAGAAGGATTGATATTCCCGCCCGTCAACTGACAACCGATACATCACTTTACAACCTGCAAAAAATACCGACAGCAACAGTTTCCGATCCAAAGATATAATTTTTTTCCCGCGAGAAGAATCCTCTTTCTATTCAGGTAGTTAGCTCAAACAAGATTCTTTGCTCCCCTTGGCATATCAGTTGCTTATACATACAAGTAGCTGGGGAATTAAAAGCGTGAATGACAAACTATCAATCCTTATTGCAGACCGCAACCGTCACATTCGGCACTTTCTTCGCAGGGAATTTATTGCCGAAGGTTGCTGGGTTCAGGAAGCGAAAAACAAAAAGGAAGTTTTGAAAATAATTGATGCCAATTCACCCCCCGACGTACTTGTTTTGGAACTGGACATGCCGATAGAATGCGCTTTTGAAATTCTGGAGAAGTTACAAAATCAGGAATCCGCGCTACCTGTGATTATCCATACTTCTCTTACTGACTACAAAAATCATCCAGCCTGCAAATGGACCGATGCATTTGTGGAAAAATGTGAGGACCCGACTTATTTGAAAAATATAGTAGCGGACGTGCTGCGCCAAAAATACCCGAAGCGGTTCAAATATTTGTACAGGG
>CAZDAF010000380.1:0-3683 GCA_964503115.1 uncultured bacterium | reverse complement strand
GACGCCATGACTTTTATTGAGTTCGAACATCCGCCGGCTATACGCGGAACGAGGTTCCTCGTCATACAAAAAGGTGAAAAAGAGGATACATACGCCAAATTCACCGAAAATCCGACTGTTCAACGTATATCGGAAAGCCAGCGCTCGGACAGATTCATGGGTAGTGACTTCACTTACGGAGACTTGAGAATCGAAAGGAAAGGTGATGACACATTCGAAATGCTCGGAAAAGAGGAGTATGAAGGCTACCCCTGCTACCTGATCAAAAGCACGCCAAAAAGCCTTAAAAAAGCCCAGTACTCCCAATTGAAGCTATGGGTGGATTGCAACAAATTCGTTGTCCGATTCACGGAGTTCTACGACAAGAAGAAACGAAAAAAAATCAAAAAGCTTAAAGTCAAAGAGATTAAATTGATCGAGAACACCTGGACCGCTACTCTATCGGTCATGACCGATCTCAGGGACGGTCATCAAACGACTATGGAACTGGTGAAAGCACACTTCGGAGTTACTCTCGGCGACAATCTGTTCACCTTGCGCACATTGATCGGGGGGAGATAATGAACTCATCGAGAATAATCAGCCTTCGAAATCTTTGTATTATTGCTTTTTTTGCAATATTTCTATGCTCTCCAGCCGCCGCTCAGGAGAAGAAAGAACCGTCGCGCTGGGACTGGTTTATGAAAGCTTATCAGCGCGGTGGCGGGGCGCTTCAATTGCATTATGCCTATGATATGGAAGACGACGGCCCGGAGGCCGGTGATACTGAAGGCTACAGCCGGAAAGAAGACCTGTGGGAAACCAGGTTGAAGTTATATGCATGGGCGGAATTCAAGCCTTGGAGAAAGGCAAAAATCCATCTTTCGGCGATCACTTTCGAATACATAGCGGGTCGCGATCCCGATGAAAGCGTGGTGCTTGAAAGTGTTTATCGCCTTCCAAACGAAGCCTATCTTATGCAGTCCATAGGGCGATTCGACTTTACTGTCGGATATCAGAAACAAAAATGGGGAGTCAACCAATTTCTATCGCCTACCAATAATCTCAACCCGTCCGAGCTTCGCGGCTTTATAGACCCAGACCCTGAAGACATAGTGATTCCCATCCCCATGGTCAAGGGCGTTTTCTTCATAACCGATTTCATCTTCATCGAAGGAATCTACATACCCTTATTCTACAAGAGTCAGTTCCACATATTCCATACCGACTTCGCATTGTGCCGTGAAGAAGCTATTTGCCAGGTAAATCCCGAAGAGTATGTACCGGACGAAGATATCCCTGAATCGGAACAATGGGAAGCCGGCGCGAGGATTAGAGCGGAAATCGGAGATTTTACCCTCGAAGCCAATTACCTGCACACCCGGGAGGATTTCCCCGTATTTATACTGCCTAAAGACTCCGAGGGAAATGTTGTTGAAGATCCCCACATCACGCGCACGTATCCCACTTATGACATCATGGGCGGCGGCATCGGATGGCGTTACAAAAAGGTGGCACTTAAGGTGGAGGCGGCCTACAGCCCCAAACGACAATATACGGTTGCCGGTGGCTGGCACACGCCTATAGGCGGCGAAGATAGAACCCTACCACTTCTTCTTGCCGGCGATAGCCCCAGTTACACATGGGCCCTGGAGGCGGAATACGCTCCTTCGAGGCAGCTTTACCTGCTTTTAAGTTATGAAGAAATCAGACTCACTGATGCGCCCGATCCCGATGACCCGGATGAACCTCAACTGCTGCTTTCAAGCGAAATTACCCGGTTGGCACTGCTGTTGGGCAAGATCGACATCTTTCGAGAGCGGCTTGTGTTTAAGCTCGGCGCAGTGTATTTCATTGACGATGACGATTACATCTTGACGCCACGAATCGCATTCAAGGCGGGCGATCATATCGAGCTAAGCGTGGGGGCAAACGTATTGCAAGGAGAACGTGCGGACACCAACAAACTGGGAGGCGTGGCGCCGGTCTCGCTATATAGCGATGCAGACCAAGTGTTTGCCGGATTCCGGTACAATTTCTGAGGAATAAAGGATGGTTTCCGAGCGAGGATGGCGAAACTGGATAGCCGAATACGAAAGCTTGCAAGATAAGAGGGATCGCAGCGACCTTTCACTGCCTCCCGATGAAACGCACAGATTGAATCACCTCCGAAACCTCCTCGAGGCCGGCATGGGCACCAAAACCATGCTATCTGAAGATAACCGCCGCTTCGATCTGCGAGTGCCATGCCAAATTGAGGCCTCCATTAAAACGGATGACACCACCTTCATAGGCACAATGCACAATATTTCCACCGGGGGAATATTTATCTCGTGCGATCAATCACTATCCCACGCCCAACAACTTACCATCGACATCGAGGGAATCGACGGTAAAATAATATCCCGAACAGGCAAGGTAAAATGGGTATCTGATAAAGAAACCAACGAAGATGCGGGCCATCTCCCCCCCGGCGCAGGCGTAAGACTGAACCCCGCTCCCGCAGAACAGGACCATGCCTTTCGGGAACTCGTTTATGCGCTGCTAACGGAAAAAATCCTCGGGCGTATATAAGCCTACCTGCAGACTCGCCTCTGCAGGGTCGCTTCAACGCGTCCGAAATATTACAGCAACGGACTCTTGTGGCGATCAGGTTTTTCTACGTAGCCGCGCGGCGAAGAATCCGTCGGTGCCGTGCATGTGTGGGAAAGTTTTCAGGTATCCTTCCTTGTCGCAGCACTCGGCAGCTTCGGGCAGAATTTCCGAAGCGGGCTCGAGTGTCCAGACTTTGGACCTCTCGAGGAACTTCCCGATTATCCCTTCGCTTTCTCGTCGGCTGATAGTGCAAACCGAATAAACGAGCGTGCCACCGGCTTTAACGTATTTTGCGGCGGTGGTAAGCATTTTTAACTGCAGGTCGGCAAGCTCGGTAATGCGATCCGGGTTCTTGATCCATTTCACATCCGGATGGCGGCGTATGATCCCGAGGTCGGAACAGGGCGGGTCCACTAGGATGGCATCAAAACTGTTGCGCGGAAACTTAAGAGGGGCGGAACAATCGGCCTGGCGGGTTTCAATTATGGTTACACCCAACCTCCGCGCATTGTCTTCGATCATCGTTAACCTTGACGGATTTATATCCATGGCATGGATCGTGCCCTCGTTTTTCATGATAGTGGCCAAGTGAGTGGTTTTGCCGCCGGGAGCGGCGCAAGTGTCGAGTATCTCCCAGCCGGGTTGAGGCGCCGCAAGCCTGCTCACCAATTGCGCCGCCTCGTCCTGCACAAGACATAATCCGCGATTGACCACACCAAGCTGTGCGGCGGGAGGCGAATTTTTCAGCACCAGCCCGTCCAGACTGTACGGCGTCGGCGAACTCTCGATCCCGTCCTCTTCGATCAAATGCTCTGCCAACTCATCACGCGACATGACCAGCGTGTTCGCGCGAACGGTGACGGGAGCCACCACGTTGTTAACTTTGAGCAACCTTTCGGTATCGCTCTCCCCGAGCATCTTCAGGAACATGCTCACCATCCAGCGAGGATGGGAATATTCGACACTAAGGTAAGGCACCGAGTCACCGTCGCTCGAGGGATAGTGTATGTTGTCCCTCTCGCGATCAATGGCTCTTAAAACGGCATTGACAAAGCCGCTGGCCTTGCCGGAAGTGAAATTCTTGCTCAGCTTGACGCTCTCATCAACAG
>CAZDAF010000379.1:0-3721 GCA_964503115.1 uncultured bacterium | reverse complement strand
CCCCTTTCTTGAATATGGGTTTTCTATAACAGTGTAATTGTTTTTCATAATCGTTTTTCTTAAACCCGCAAAAAGCGGTTTTTTTGCTAAAATAGCGCAGTGTTGTTTAATATGGGCTTGATAAAACAATTGCCTCACCCTTGAATTTTTCTTTTAGTTGGATAGCCTGGTCGACGGTATACACGTCATAGTCGGGCTTGACCACCATTTTGGCCTCGGTGTCCGGCGTCCGTTTCATACATACTACAATATTCACCCTGATCTTCTTCTCGTATAGGTAAACATATGTAAAATGTTGATTCCATCATCAAAGGCACAAAAGCGGTATGTTTATATCACATCCGGGCATTATTGTCAAGCCTCCTGAATGACTCAGCCGGCAACTATCAAACCTTTAAGAAACGTATCCGCCAGCTTTTCCGAACAGTCGGCCAGGTTGTAGTTCTTTTTCTTGCGCTGCTTGGCAAACACCCAGTTTAACGTCACCTCGTCCATGGCCCCGAAAATAGTCTGCTTTATCCAAACTTACCGTCACCGCCACCGCGAATCCATTATATGAACCTATATCAGTATCCTTGTAGGAGAAGGCTGCGAGAGCCACCAGCGCACATTTTCGTAAGGCGCGATACGGCTTTATTTAATCGAGGTGATGGCAACGCATGGTCACGCCGCCTCCTCGGAGGCGCCCCACACGAAATTCACTTGATTAAGTCAGCAAAAATGAATATGATCATTGATGACATTAAGCATTTTAAAACTTTTTGCAAGAGGCTCTATGGATAAAACGCCAGGTTCCGCTTCCAAAATGATACGCGGTTGTTTCCGGCAAACGCTTATCGGCGCCGTGACGGTTGTAGTGTTGCTTACAGCATTGGAACTGATCCTGCGGTTATACGGTTTTGGCGACCCGATCCTTTATGTGAACGATCCCGTAGTCGGTTATTACCCTGCCCCGAATCAAAATATAACTCGACGAGGACGAAAAGTTATCACAAACCGGTTTGGTATGCGGGCACCCGATTATCCTGCGGAAAAAAAACCGGGCAATTTCCGAATACTCATGCTGGGGGACTCGACACTTTGGGGTGGAACACTGCTCGATCAGGAGCAAATATATCCCCGTATTCTTGAAAAAAGCTTGAATCGAAACCTTGGGGGGAAAAAGGTTGAAATTATGAATATGGGCGTCAATTCATGGGGCCCGTTTCACATGCTCCGGTAGGTAATGAAATTCGGCGTTTTCGATTCCGACCTCGTGATAATATGCGCGCCCAAAATCGAGATTCACCGGGGTTGTTATGAGATTGTCAGGCTACCATTCTTTTGTGTCGGCCGGCCGCCGAGATTGGCGCTGGAAGAGATATTCCTGCACCTGTTTCTGCGCTACAGAATGCGCTTGATTAATCGCCCATCACCTCAGTCCATGGAGCACCGGAGCAGAATGGGAATGAAGACATTCGTCAAGCTGGCCGCATATCTCGAAAAGGCCGGATGCGAAGTTTTCGTCGAAATTCTTCCTTCCCGAACCGCCGGTACGTCGGATACCGTTCCCTCCGGGGAACGTAAGAAAGTCGACCAACTGCGCCGGCTCCTTGAGGCCGGAGGTTACTCGACGGGTTTTCCCGCCGGTCTTTTTAAAGGCAAGGGGAAGTTAGATGAATTGTACTTTGATGAATGTCACCCAAACTGGAAAGCTCATCGAATATTTGCCGAATATCTAAAAGATCGCATCGTGGGACACGGCAAGCAATTCCGCGAATGGGCGAACAAGCCGCCCGGAGATATAAATAAAAACTAAAAGTGGAAATGCCTAAGAATAATCACATTTCGCGGCGTGGTTTCAATATCGCACTGTGCATTTCCGTCTGCCTGATTTACCTGATCCCGGCTTTTGCCACTGCACCGAACTACGGCCTCACATGGGATGAGGCGATGAATGAATGGTACATAGGTGAACGAAACCTGCGGTACTATTTGACATTGGACAAGTCTTGGCTCGATTTCAAGCACCCCGTGGATTTCTCGATGGACGGTCGGCACCCGGACTTGAGACATAGCGGTAGACCATGGAGAACCCAGAACTTCGGCAACATGCTCTCCTCACTCGGCTGCTACGTCTTCTTCTTTAAGTTGGGATGGATGAATGCAATAAAAGCTCATCATGCGCCCAATTTCCTTCTAATGGCGGGAGTGCTGGCGGTGATGTTCTCATTTATGAGGAAGAACTTCGGCATCGCGGCAACACTGATCGGAGTATTTGCCATAGCTTTCCAACCGCGCTTTTGGGCGCATGCGCATTTCAACACAAAGGACTTTCCATACGCCTGCATTATGGCCTTCACAATGTTGGCGGCCGTACGCGGCATCCTCAATAAAAGCGCCGGATGGGTGGTTTTTGCCTCCGTTTTACTCGGCCTGGCTGGAGCGACCAAGCCGAATGCGGCCCTGATCCCGGCGATACTGGCGCTTTGGTATCTCTTCGCGCGGACGGATATATCGAGCAAGGTAAAGAGTAATGTTAACCCTCATAACGAGGAATTTGGGCGAAAGGGATTTTTAGTGGCTTTGCTGGCGGCGCCGCTGGTCGCAGTGCTGGTATTTTATGCAGCGTGGCCGTACCTGTGGACATCTCCAATCGAGGCACTCCGCCTTTACCTGCAATGGTACATGGGTTCTGCCGTAAAGGGAGAACCGGGCTTTCAGTGGGCTACTTTTATTATCTTCTTGATCGTTCAACCGCCGGCGGTGCTTATCTTCGGAACCATCGGTTCATGGGTGGCGGTCCGGGGGATTATAAAAAACGAAAACCGGCAGGCCCAGGCTTTCCTCCTGTTCTGGTTTATATTGCCGGTTATAAGAGTGCTCCTGCCTCGAATGTATAACTATGACGGCGTGCGACACTTCATCGAATACGCTATTCCACTGGGAGCCCTGACGGGCATAGGCGCCGCACAGAGCTTTAAATGGCTGATTTCCGCATTCAAGCGCCGGGCGTCGCAACCGGTACGAGCGGCCCTTGCGGGCATCATTGTGGCACTGCCTTTTCTTACATGGTCCGCGACAATGATCCGAATTCATCCATACGAATTGGTTTACTTTAATTTCCTGCTGGGTGGAGCTGCGGGGGCCGAGAGGAAATGCTACAACTGTGGGTTAGCGACCGACTACTGGGGTAGCAGCTATCGGCAAGGGATCGAATGGCTTAACGCAAACGCCGAGCACGATGCGTTAGTGGTCGTGCCGATAGCGGGCCATATCGTCAGGGCAGTGCAACGGATGTGGGTGCGACCGGACTTGAGGATTGCGGTGACAAGGCATAAAAGCGACGAATTTTTACATCAATCGCTTCAAGGAGTTCGGCCCGGTCATATATATGTCATGTACATAACAAGAACAAGGGCATACGGCGAACTTGTCCGCCGAGTGGATTATCGAGGCGAGATTAAACACGCCATCATAGTGGATGGAGTGCCTATCTTGAAAATCGTAAAATTGCATAATATCGCCGAATTTTGTGGAAATAAATTTCCACATACAAAGCGATAATGAATTACCGCACTCCAAAAAACAATGCCATCTGTAGGGGCGTAGCATATAGCCTCTTCGGCCGGAATTGTAGGGGCGAACCCATGTGTCCTACAGACCTGTCTGGGTTCGCCCATTGATTTCCTTTCGGGCAGACACACGGGTCCGCCCCTACGTTGCATATCGGCGGGTGGGC
>CAZDAF010000378.1:0-3736 GCA_964503115.1 uncultured bacterium | reverse complement strand
GCCGCTTTTCAGTAAGATCCGTTACTCCTGGAACTATACCCAGCATTTTTCCTTTTAATCTTTCAATTAATTTCTTACGATGATCTACTTGATCTGGGGGTAATTCTGAAGTAGATTGACCCCTTTTCATTAATCTTGTTATCTTCATCATGTTCAATCCTTTCATGATTTAATTCACCTTTTGATATTCAATATATATAGTTTTTCCATCAATAATTGGATTTATAAAGTTTATAATCTCTGGAATCATTCCGACGTCCGTGCCACCAATAAATAACGCGAGGCTTTTGCTTTTATCGGTCATAAACATCTTTTCCATGCCCAGCACCAGCGCCACATCCATTTCACCGAGCGCTACTTGAGCCCAGGCGCCGTTGAGCGCCGTAGCCGAAGATGCACAGGCATTCTCTACATTAATCACCGGTATGCCGCCGATCCCCAAGGGGCTTAAGACCACTTGGCCGCGAATGCTCTCTTGGCCGTCAAATAACCCCTGTACCGAGTTTCCGACCCAGGCGCATTGAAGCTGTTCTTTAGTGATGCCGGCGTCTTCGAGCGCGCCGGTCACGGCTTCAGCCGCGAGTGATTTCATGTTACGGTCAAGGTGCCTCCCGAATTTCGTCACCGCACCGCCAATGATTTTGACTTTTCGCATGTTGATTATTCTCCTTTAATTTAAAAATCTTCCGCAGCCGCCAAAGCGAGAGCCTCGTTGGTCCCGTCCTCGATCATTGACGCGCGGGCGTCCCGGAACATCTTCTCAACCGGATACTCCTTCGTCAGACCGTATCCTCCAAGTATCTGGATGGCTTCGCTCGCCACCGTAAATGCGGTCTCGGTGGACAGAACTTTAGCGGTGATACCGTGGGCGGGCGATGATCTCATAGGTCCTTGGGCCACGTTGTATTTTGACACACGACGGGCAAAGGCGCGTGCGGACTCGACCATCGAAAACATCTTGAAAAGCTTGAGCTTGATGTTTTGATGCTCGATGATGGGTACTCCGCCCTGGATTCGCTCCTTTGCGTATTTGAGCGCCTCGTCAAACGCCGCTTGAGCCAGACCGGACAGAAGCACTCCCATCCCGGTATTGGCCGTGCCCAGGAACATCTTGCCCATACCCGATCCGAAAATAGCGGGGTCAGAGATGAACATATAGCTCTTGGGCAGCTTGACCTCCTCAAAAATTATCTCTCCCTGGTTCAGCGGGCGCTGTCCGATCTTGTCCAGAGGTTTGCCGCGCGATATACCGGGCAGGTCCAGAGGACAAATGGCAAGTCCATGGCCGTGTATTCCTTTGGACGGATCCAGCCCGACGTGAAGGACGGCATGGGTGGCGATGGTGCCGTTACTGACCCAGGCCGATTTCCGGCCGTTGAGGATGTACTCATCCCCTTTCAGTTCGCCCCGGAGAGAGGGCACAAGCCGGGGGTCGGCGCCGGCCGACGTGGTACCGATTACCCAATCCGAACCGTGATCCGGCTCGGTGATACCCCAACATCCGATCAGCCCGGCTTCAGTATCCTCGGCATACTCTCGCACCAATTTCTGTATATCGGGATCGGGAACCATCATGGCTATGTTAAAAGGCATGCCCGATACGCCCAGGCTGACGGCCAGACCGACATCGGCATAACCCATCTGTTCGGCTATCAGGGTCCTTGCCATCGGGGGCATATCTTCCATCATGCCTCCGGCCGCTTTTGGTATGCCCATTTTATGAAAGCCCAACTCACGGTGCTGCTTAAACATGTCCCACAATACGGAACCTTCGGCGATCACATCCGCCGGGTCGGCGAGCTTGTCCAACTCGATGCCCGCAGGCCGCATGACCTCCATACCGAACTTCCTCGCCGTTTCCTGCATGGCCTTGGCTTCGTCGGAAAGCTCAACATCCAATTCCAGGTATCCCATATTTTCCTCCTATGATTTTTGTTTGGGGTTACGCCTCACTTCTTGAGCTTCAATTCCGGCATTTCCTTTTCCCTGTCCCAAGTCCGATCCGTCACTCCCTGTTTTTTCATATCATTTTTTTGAACCCTCAATGTTCCGGTTCTGGGAATATCGTTCACCACATCCACGTAGCGGGGCACCATGAAGTAAGCCATGTTATCCGCGCAATGCTGCATGAGGTTTTTGAGGTCGATTTTAGCGCCGGATTTGGGCTGCACCCAGATCATCACTTCGTCCTCTCCGAGTTCCGACGGCACGCCGAAAGCGGCGCATGCGACGACGTCCGGGTGCTTCTCCACCATGTTTTCCACTTCGAAGGAAGAGATATTTTCGCCCCGGCGTCGCATGGAATCGCTCTTTCGATCAACGAAGTAAAGGTTGCCTTCCTTGTCGGCATAGAAGAAATCGCCGGAATGCACCCATTCCCCACGAACCTTTTTTTTCGAAGCTTCGGGGTTTTTATAGTATTCCACCCCGCCGGTTTTTTTATCCCTGACCTTGGTGATCATCTCGCCGGTTTCCCCCGGGGGCACTTCGTTCCCGTCATCGTCCACCAGTTTCCATTCGAGCCCGCCCAGGGGCTTGCCGACCGACCCTACCGGTGCGTTGCCGAAATTAAAGATGAGCGCGCCTCCGCCGTCCACAGCGCCGTAAGCTTCCCAGATTTTCACATTAAACCGCTTTTCAAAAGGTTCCCATAGGTTTGCCGGGCAGGCCGCCGTATTCACCAGACGGACGGGATTATCCGCATCGTCGGGTTTCTCCGGCTGCTTCATCAGAATAGGCACCATCGCTCCCAGAGCATTGAACTGCGTCGCGCCGTATTTCCTTACGGAATCCCAGAAACCGGAAGCTGAAAATCGTTTCTCCAGCCCGAACGGTACCCCGGCGCACATAGCAAATCCCGCTGTCAGGAGAAGAGCGTTGGCATGGAACAACGGCAGGCATGTATATAGCACGTCGGTAGGTTGAGCCATAACGGAAGCAAGCATCATCATTCCCTGGATGTTGCCCGAGCGGTTCCTGTTTACCACTCCTTTGGGAAACCCGGTGGTGCCGGACGTGTACATAAGGTAAATAATGGCGTCGGAATCCATTGTATGGTCGGGCTTTTCGGGGGATGCATCCAGGAGCACTTCCAGATCGATCGTTCCCTCCGGTAAGGGTTCGTCCGTAGTGCGGCGTACGAAAATCTTTTCAATCGCCTCCACCGGAGCTTCGAGTTCGGCGATTCTTGAATACAATGTATCGTCTACAACCAGGTATTTGACGTCCGAGTTGGTGAGGATAAATCTCAGCCCGTCGCCTTTCAGCGCTACGTTTATAGGTACAGTGTAGAAACCGCCCCGGGGCATTCCGTAGAAAATGTAAAGATACTCGGGGCAGTTCCCCATGAGGATAGCCAGGCCGTCGCCGGGTTTGCCGCCCTGTTGGGCAAGCCCATTGGCCGCGCGGCAGGTGGCGCGGTCGTACTCGGCAAAGCCGATTACCTGCTCTTCGTGAAGGATATAAGGCTTATCGTCCCTCTCCTTGCCCTGTTTTTCGATAAGATCAGGGAAAAATTTCAACTCGGGTTCCGGCGTCATCGTCAAACCTCCTTTACATTTTGCTCAGCAATTAATATCCGGGTCGTAAGTGTTAGTATCGTCATACCTCTTTCCGGGTTAGTGATCACTAATATTGGTTAACACAAATTGTTCACAATTGTCAACACCCGAAATGAAACAACACTAAATATCCGACATTCTAACCGTGGATTAACCATAGAACAATTGAAACAAAG
>CAZDAF010000377.1:0-3750 GCA_964503115.1 uncultured bacterium | reverse complement strand
ATTCTGCGGCTCATCGGTGAAAACTCCGAGAAGCGTTTTGCCGAAGTGTTCGCTATAGCGCTTCTCGTACTGCCGGTGAGTAAGCTCGATGAAGAAATCCACGGCTTCGGGGTTGAGATAGTCGAGCACACCCAATTCCGACTGCGCCCACGGCGCGCTCGAAGTGGCGAAAGTGCGGTCGGTGACTCGTTCCTGCCGGAACAGGAGATAACTTCCCATACCATGCGGCGGGATAAACGTTTCAACCCCCTCTTGGCCGTCAACGGGCTCGAAATCCCGATCCATATCGAAAGCGGCCACCAGCGGCCCCCTGAGTTCGACCGACTTGCCATGCCGCCATGTCATGTGGTTCAGACTTATCTGCCGGAATTCCGACCTCTCTCTTAAAAGCTTACCCCCCGCCACGCCGCTGGGCCAGTTATACTCGTCATATATCCAGCCCTTCATGCCCAGACGAACAAGCTCGGACACAATAACGTCCATGCCGTGCCAGTACTCGTCGGACAGGTACTCGACCTCGAGGCCGGAGCGCGGATGAATTATGACCTCCTCGATACCTTTGTCGCGCAGGTCTTCGAGCGAGCGCTTGATCTCCTCGAGCTCCATCGATGCATTGACCGCCCAGAAGGGTACCGGCCCGTATCCCTCGGGAGGCCGCTCAAACAGGCGTTTTAATTGTGAAAAATTCAATGATTACTCTCCGGGGTCTATCCGGTCACCTCGACGTCTCCGGCGGTTATGTGTCGGACTTTCCCCCTTTTATCTTCGACCAGCAAAGTGCCGTCGGAACTCAGCCCCAGCGCCACGCCCTGTACCTTACGACCGTCGATCATTGAAGCCTTTATTCGCCTGCCGTGCACTTTGGCGATATCTTCCCACTGCTCGACGATCAACTTGGCGCCGCGTTCGATAAGCCTCAGATAAGCTCTTTCCATTTCGTGATACAGCGCAGCGATAAGCTGGTTCCTGTTGATTTCCCTGCGTGCCTCTATCATCAGGCTGGTAGCCGCCTTGTGTATCTCCTCGGGAAAAATCTTGCGCTCGATATTTACGTTTATCCCGATACCGACAATAACGAAATGCACCCTGTCCAGCTCGGCGTTCATTTCGGTAAGTATGCCCGCGAGCTTTCGATTTTTTATATATAGGTCGTTCGGCCACTTGATCCACGGTTCGAGTTCGGTGACGTGTTTCACCGCTCGCGCGGCGGCCACTCCAGCGGCGAGAGTGAGCAACGTCGCGGTCTGCGGCGGCACTTTCGGCCGGAATATGACGCTTGTCAACACGCCGCTCGCGGCGGGAGCCAGCCATGATCGGCCCAACCTTCCCCGACCCGCAGTCTGAACGTCGGCGATGACGCAAGTGCCCTCCGGCTTGCCTTCCAGCGCCAGCTTAAAAGCGTCTTCGTTGGTCGAACCGGTGACGTGTTTATAAACGATTTTTTTGCCGACAAATCTCGTTTCGAGCTTTTTCCTTATGAGGTCCGGTTTTATCAGATCCTCGATACCCTCGAGAACGTACCCTCGGGCCGTATCTCCCTTGATGTCGAACCCGAAATCCCGCAGCTTATCTATCCGCTTCCATACGGCGGCGCGGCTTGTCCCGATGGCGCGAGCGAGATTTTCGCCGGAGACGTGTCCGGCGGGGTTTTTCGCCAGCATCTTGAGTATAATCTCGTCGTTCTTCACAATTTTCTTATATCCATCGAAATATCGGCGGCAGGCGCGGAGTGAGTCAACGCGCCTACACTTATGAAGTCCACCCCGGCGCGCGCTATATCTGCGACCATATCGAGGTTGACGTTGCCCGACACTTCGATCTCGGCGCGCCCCGCGATACGCGCGACGGCCTCGGCGATAGCGCCGACATTCATATTATCGAGCATTATCAAATCCGCGCCCGCTTCGATAGCCTCATCGATCTCTTCGTTATTCGTCACCTCGACCTCGGTACGCATCGAACTTGATACGGACCGCTTCGCACGCGTAAGCGCCTCCCGCACCCCCCCGGCGGCAGCGATGTGGTTGTCTTTGATCAGTACGGCGTCGAACAGCCCGAAGCGGTGGTTCGTTCCTCCACCCGCTCGAACGGCGGCTTTGTCGAGAGCGCGCAAGCCGGGAGCGGTCTTGCGGGTGTCGAGTATTTTAGCTTTGTCGCCGCGCACCCTTTCGACATAACGCGCCGTGAGCGTTGCGATGCCGCTTGCGCGTTGAAGGAAATTCAGCGCCGTTCTTTCCGTCGCAAGCAAAGACCGCAGCCGGCCTTCAACAAAGGCGATTTTGTCGCCCGGCTGCAATCGATCTCCATCAGAAAAGCGGGCGTCAAATCGCACATCCTTGTCCACCGCCCGAAAAGTGCGTATCGCAAACTCGATTCCCGCAAGTACCATCTCGGACTTCGCGTGGATTATGCCTTTACCCCCGGATTCAGGGTCTAAAACAGATTCGGAGGTTATATCCCCGGAGCCGATATCCTCCGCAAGGGCGGCTTTGACCATCCTGTCGATTTCGTCCATCATGGCCATGATAGACCAAGGGACGCGAATTTCAAGGCTTATAAGGAAACTTGCGCCATCGAGCAAGCATCAAAAGAAATAGCTGTTGACTTGCTCGATCGCAGTGCTTAAATTTATAACTGTAACGGGAGATTATTTCCGTTTTCCAAAGGAGGTTCAAAAAATGGCAAATAGAGCCAAGACGGTTTTATTGCTTGGGGCGTTAACCGGGCTCATTTTATTCATAGGCGGTACGCTCGGTGGCCGAACGGGGATATTATTCGCCTTTATATTCGCGGCGGTTATAAACTTCTTCTCGTACTGGTTCAGCGACAAGATAGTGCTGGCGATGTATCGTGCGAAGGAGGTGACCCCCGATCAGGCGCCGAAGCTTTACGCCATTGTCGAGCAACTCGCCCATGGCGCCGGGCTGCCCATGCCGAGGGTGTATATAGTGCCATCGCCCACCCCGAACGCTTTCGCCACGGGCCGCAACCCGAATAAGGCGGTAGTGGCCGTTACGCAGGGAATACTCAATGTTCTCGACGAGCGAGAACTTACCGGAGTGCTGGCGCACGAGATGAGCCATATCAAGGATCGGGACATACTTATTTCCACGATTGCCGCAACGCTGGCGGGCGCGGTGATGATGCTGGCAAGCTGGTTGCGATGGACGGCGATTTTCGGAGGATTCGGCGGCGATGATGACGAAGGCGGCGGCCTTATAGCGCTGCTGCTGATGGCTATATTGGCGCCTATAGCTGCGCTGCTTATTCAGATGGCCGTATCGAGGTCTAGGGAATTTCTGGCCGATGAGGAAGGCGCAAAGCTGGCGGGAGACCCGAACTACCTGGCCAACGCGCTCGAAAAGCTCGAATACGCCGCCGGTAAATTGCCGATGGAGGCAAAAGAAGCCACCGCGCACATGTTTATCGTCAACCCCCTGCGTGGCAAGCGAGGTTCGCTGTTCAGGAAACTGTTCAGCACTCATCCGCCCACAGAAGAAAGGGTAAACCGCCTGCGGGCCATGAGGCCGTCTTTTCAATAATTCCTACCATTAAAAGTCGGCGGGTAGCCCGAAAAGCTGAGGATGCATAGTCGCACGGGAAGGCCGCTTGGGAATGAGGGGTTTGTAAAGCGATCGGAGGAGAAACCGGGCAGAATTCTCGCACCACAAAAGGGAGGAAGACCCGGAAAGGAATAAACCCGGATTTTGCGATTGGAATTACCGCACTTCTGCAATAATAGTGTAACCA
>CAZDAF010000376.1:0-3771 GCA_964503115.1 uncultured bacterium | reverse complement strand
TTGGATGAAAAAACGAACATGTTGCAGGCCATGGCCACCGAAGGCATCGAGCAGGAACTTATTCCGCCCGTAAATATCGGGGAGGGCGTAATAGGCAAAGTCGCCGCCTCGGGCGAAAGTTATTATGTGGATGACCCCGTCGAGCATTTGCAAACGTCGCCGTTGAACCCCATAGTCTGTATTCCACTGAAAATCAAGGACAGGATTCTGGGAGTTATTGTCATCTATAAGCTTCTGGAACAAAAGAAAGCGTTTGCAAACGTTGACTACGAGCTGTTCACTCTGCTTGCCGGCCATGCGGCCACCGCGATATTCAGCTCGAAGCTTTATTCGGAATCCGAAAGAAAGCTCAGTACCATGCAGGGCTTCATAAACCTGCTGACAAAGTGAGGAACCGGCGTTATGCCTATTAATGTACTAGTTGTTGAAGACAGTCCTACGATGAGGCAACTTATAATATTCGCCCTGAAGCGTCTCAGGGGCAGCCGCGTAGTGGAAGCAAGCGACGGTGTGGACGGATATAAAAAGCTTAGCCAGGAAAAGTTCGATATCATTATCACCGATATAAACATGCCGGTAATGGACGGCCTCAAGCTCGTAAGCCTTATAAGAAAAGACCAGACGCACAAAGAAGTACCTATCGTCATAATCACCACCGAAGGCGCCATGGAAGACAAACAGCGCGCTCTCGCGCTCGGCGCAAACGCATACATAACAAAACCCATCCAGGCATCAAAAGTCCTGACCACGGCCAAAGAATTGCTCGGTATAACGTAATTCATAACGTCCGTAAGTAGGCACGACACTCCTGTCGCGCTTACCATTTATCGACTGTCCCCTGATGACGTTGAATGCTGGAATTCGTTGTGATACCTTTATTTATGAGGCCGGGGAGCGTCCCCGGTTTGTATGTTATGGGAGTGGGAAATCGCAAATTGGTGGGTTTTGTCGGTTTGCCTGCGCAAGCGGCTTTCGAGCGTTTTGGCGGCGCTGAATTTGTGGATCTGGATAACGCTTACCCCGGAGTGCCGCCCGCCGGAGCGGACGTACTGCCGCAAAACACCTGCGCAATTATCAAGCGTATCGTGGCTAACGGGCTTGCAATGCCGCTGGACGCAATACTCGTTGATGAAGGGCCGGGCAAGTGCGACATGTCTAGGATGGCGGCGTATATTCTTGAGAATCGTACGAATGCAAAAGTGATAAGGGCGACTAACGATAACATCGAAGGTCGGGGGACGCCTGTTTGCGATTCGACGTTGGCGCCGTCCGAAAAGGTTGTCCGCATATTCGACGGGCTGGTGAAAGAGGTCAAGACTGACGATCTTGAGCCTGAGCCTTCTCCACCGGTGGCTGTTTGGGGGGTACCGGCGGCCGATTTGGCTTTTTACGACCTTTTTCCGCCCGGTACGCGGCTTTTGGGGTGGTTCAGATGCCTTGAAAACCGTACTCCGGCCCTGGAAAAGCTCGAGCTGGAAGTCACGCCCGATGTGCCGACGATATTTTTCGCGCAGACTTTTTGCCATAAAAACATCATCGCGCGGCACCTGGCAAACCTGCACGGCGGCCTTTATGTGGACGCCGACGGGGTGGTAAGTTCGAGCGTGAAAGCCAAAATCGAGGCTTTTTTAGAGTTCAACGTTAAGGTTAAGGGCTCGTGATATAATGCTTTTTGGCGATTTTGGGACTAGCTGGACGAAAATCCTCGATACCGCTTCCGGGAAATACGAAATCGTTCCGAGCAGGCAGGTCGGTGATATTCGTGCGGATATCGCCACCGGCCACAACGCCGCGTTGCACTCGAATCGAATCGTCGGGGAGCTTGTGGCGATGGTGCAGGGTGGTATACAACTTATAGGCGAATCTTTTTTACTTTTGGACATAGGCGGCCGCGATATGAAGTTCGCCGAGGTACGAGACGGCAAGGTAGGCCGTATGGAATGGAATACTCAGTGCGGGGCGATGACGGGCTTCACCCTCGAGTTGTTAAGTCGATACCTCGATCTGGATTTAGCAAAGGTCGTTCCCGCCGATCACGGCTACCCGATGACCTGCGGCGTTTTGGGTTTGGAACGAGCTTTCGACGACATGGCTTCCGGAACGGACCCCACCGTCGCCTTGGCGCGGTTTGCAAAAGGCATAGCCGGCGCTGCGCACAGGTTTATCGGTTCTCCTCAACGGTTCCATCTTTCAGGCGGAATGTGCGACAACCCGTTGTTTTTAGGCGGTTTTCCCGAAGATGTCGAAGTAGTTCCGTTGGGGCGGTTCGTGTTGCTCGAGGGGATAGCGGCCCATGCACGACAGACGAGGTTTATCGGCGGGACCACCCATAATGGTGTGGTATGACTACCTCCTCGAAACTTCGGTGTGTGGCGTTAATTTCCGGCGGCCTCGACAGCATGCTCGCAGCGGCCATTGTGAAGAAGCAGGACATCGAGGTATTGGGCCTGTGTTTGGACATAGGTTTCGGGCCTATTCCGAAGAAAGTCTCCAAACCGGTTCATCCCGCCGTAAAATCCGCCGAGCAGATCGGTATACCTGTCGAGGTGATGGACATATCCGAGGAGTACCCACGTGTGCTCCTAAACCCGCGCCACGGTTACGGTTCGGGGGTTAACCCTTGTGTGGATTGTCATATCGAGATGATACGACGCGCGAAAGTATACATGGAGTCGAACGGCGCCAAGTTTATTGTTACCGGCGAGGTTATGGGACAAAGACCCATGAGCCAGAAGTCCTATCAACTCGCCATTGTGGCCCGCGAGTCGGGTGTCGGGGATATTTTGTTACGGCCTTTATCCGCCGGACGGTTGAAACCCACTCTCCCGGAGCGAGAAGGATGGGTGGACAGGGAAAAGCTTTTTGGCATTCAAGGACGAGGGAGGGGAACTCAGTTACAAATGGCGCGGGAAATGGGATTGACGCATTTCACTCAGCCGGCGGGAGGCTGCCTGCTGACGGATAAGGGATTTGCGCGAAAATTCTTCGATATCGTAAATCAAAAAGGGAAGGAAAATATCACCCTCGTAGACCTCCGCTTGCTTAAAACCGGAAGACATTTTAGGATAACACCATGGCTTAAGTTGATAGTGGGCCGCGACGAAGCTGAAAACCGCTATCTCGAAGATGTGGCGGGCGGTCTGATGGGGCTTGCGGAAACGGTGGATCACTTGGGCCCGATTGCAGTCATTGACGGAGACCCCGCTGAGGATGAACTTCGCATTATAGCCGGGATCGTTGCGCGATACGGAAAAGGGCGGAACGAATCCAGGAGTCTTGTTAAATACAGGAAAGGGAAAAATGAAAAGGTCCTCGAGGTGGAGCCGATGAGTACTTCCGGACCGGAAAGGTGGAGGATATGACGATTTTTTTATTGCTTGTTGCCGTTGCGGCGTTGATAGTGGGACTGGTGGCCCTTTCTCGCGGCAAGGAGGCCAACGAAAGGGTTGACGACTGCATGAGATACCTCTCCGACCTCCGTAGTGAGCACGGCGGAGAGATAAAGGAGCTTTTCCGCGCCCTGAACAGGTTGAAGGTTACCGTCAACAAAGCACATGGAGAACTGGACAAGCCTCCTTATGAAATAAGCGATGCGTGCGTGGGGTGTGGCACTTGTGAGACGGAATGCCCCGAAGATGCGATTAAACCCGGTGAAATTTATCGTATCGATCCCGATTTATGCACTTCCTGTGGAACTTGTGAGGATGTCTGCCCGGGGGACGCATGCGTGCTGATGGAAATAGATTGAATGCCTCAGTTGGTATGTTGGGG
>CAZDAF010000375.1:0-3776 GCA_964503115.1 uncultured bacterium | reverse complement strand
GCAGGCTGCGTCTTCGGCTAAAGCCTCCGACGCGGGCCGCCCCATACGGGTCACCGTACGGTTCTTCGCTCTGCTTCGATTCGCTACGCTACACTGGCGGCCTCGATTTTCGAGGGGCCCGCGAACGAAGTGAGTTGAAGCGAAGCGAAAACCCGTATGGGCGGTAACCAGGTTTCTTTTTGCCTACTTTTTCTTTTCCCGCGAACGAAGTGAGCAGTAACACGCTTTCTTTTTGCTTATCCTACAGGCCCGTATGGGCTTTTTCTCTTCCCGCGAGCGTTAGCGAAGCGGTAACAAGGTTTTCTTTGCTTACTTTCTTTTTTCCAAAAGAAAGTAAGGGCGTTCCGGTCTCGCCGGACTGTCGAAAACTCGGCCATTCGATGCAGTTTGTCGAATTCCTGGCACAGAATATTACGCTCCCACGCGGCCACGCTATACGCGTGGCGCTGGTGACCCGATGCCGCCCGCGTACCCCATAACGTAAACGCCTGGTGTTTTCGTACTCGACCCGAACGCCCCTGAAGCGGAGTTATACGAGTTCTTTACGATGAATTGGATCTCGGGTGAATTGATATACTACAGGATATTTGTATACTACTATGGTGAACCAAAACAAATGGGACTTATGTCGTGGTGGTGAGTATTTTTTCGGGATCGGACTCCAATCCGATAATTATTGATAAAAGGACGATTAGTGACTCGGAATAAATCGTTATCATTATTTTTCCTCGGCCTGGCTGTTATGGCGATGAGTATCGGCCACGATGCCTATACTGCGAAGAATGTTTCATCTGATGAAATATATTATTGCGGGCGGGCGGGCAAGTATTGGCAGATTTATTCCATAAATATTCATAGCAAAAAGCAAAAGCAACTGACAACCTCCGGCTTCGATAAAAAGAACCCGACAATCTGGAAAGGGCGGCGTTCCATAGTGTTTCAGAGTAACAACGGCGAGCTGTATGAATATTCCATATCAAGACGCTCCGAGAAAAAACTCGATTTGCCCTACAGAATAATAAATTATCCTAGTGCATCGATCCGGGACGATAGGATATGCTTTTCCCATATGAGGGAGGACATACTGGACGACTCCGACATTGTGCTATGGGATATGAAGAAGGGCACTTTCCTGCGCGTCACGAGTTTGCGCGGCCTCGAGATGCTACCGAAGTTGCTACCTGAGGAGATATTATTCTTGCACGTACCGCTCCCTAACAAATCCGCGATTAAGTCCTATTCGATAAGCGACGGTAAGATCACAACAATCCTCGAAGAAAACGCCTTAATTTCAAAATTCGATGTGTCTTCCGACGGAAACACGATCGTTTTTTGCACGAATATCGGCGGCGACTATGATCTTTTGCTATTTGATCGCAAGACAGAGAAAAGACAGCCGCTTGTGAAAACCCCGTTTACCGAAGATGATCCTGACTTTTCGCCGGATGGGAACCGCGTTGTCTATCGGTCGAACGAAACAGGGAAGATGAGTTTGTTTATTATTGATTTGAGAACAAGAGAGAAGAGATGTTTAACGTCTTCAAGGATACACGCGCGTCAGCCCGTATGGTAGCCATGGTCTTAGCGACCGTGGCGATTGCGGCCTTTTCGGCTACGCATTTGGGCACAGTGTTCGCGAACGCGGACGCCGAGTTGTTGACCAATCTTTCTCCCAACAGGAAGGTCGCACGCTGGGGGAAGGACGAAGTTCCGTTAAAGATCGGATTCAAGCTCAAAGACCGATCCGAGGTTGCGATACGATTCAGAAATGAAACTGCCCGGAACGTGCGTGAAATAAAAAAGACGCTGAACGCCGGGTGGCAAACCATTTCCTGGGATCTGCATGATAGGGATGGCAAACCCGTACCCGACGGCGTTTACGAGTTTGCGGTGACGGTAAAATCCAATGGTATTGAAAAAACCTACGACCAGGCCATACAGACAACCGGAATCCCGTTGCTCTCGAAGATCGTAAAACCCGATTCCGACGGGAAAATAGAGTACGATCTCCCGAAACCGGGCCGCGTTCAGATCAGGGTCGGCTTCCCCGAAGGAATGCTGCTGCAAACGCTGTTGGATTGGGAGCCGCAACCAGCGGGTCGTCACAAGGTAATCTGGAATGGATACGACGCCTCGGGGGTGGAAAAATACCGCCTGGATCCGAATGTTGTGGCCGGCATCGAGGCGTTTTCTATCGCTCGAAACAGCGTTATCGTGCGCGGCAGTCCCACGCCTCATCCCAGGCTTGATTACAAGACATTGGTTAAGCTATATCGAAGGATGCTGCCCGCAGGTCGACATCCGCATGCTTACCACGGCCGTTCGTTCTGCCGCGAACCGAAAGTAAAGCTTATCCTGCCCGGCGCAGCGTACGACAAGAAAAAAAAAGGATATCGGGTCTCGGGAGTGCAGAACATTCGCATCGAGGCGGAAAGATACGAGGCGTTCAAGCTACATCACGTTCACTTCGAGATTATGATTTACATGGATAAAACATTTTTCTTTGAAGACGAAGACAGTTTCAGCCCGTATAACTACCGGTTGGACAGTCGTAAGCTTAAAAACGGTGAGCACGTTCTCACGATAAATATCGCCGACTATGACAGGCATGTCGGGGTAGCCGCCGCGAGGTTGATCGTGCAAAATTAAGGAGCGACAATAGCTTCAGTTTTTCTTCTTGTCCACAATCGAGCACCAGGAGGTCGAGCTTTGCGAGTCTGATGCGCAGGCGCGGCAACTATCTCTCCTCGTGTGCTTCCAAAGGCATGGATTCTTCCTGAAGTAGGGAGTCGCTCCTGGCGAGTTGCAGGGTATATGTGGAGGCGGGTCCTTCTGGTTGACCGAATGGAATATAGGAGATTTTTAAGGCATAAGTCCTGATACTTGATTTTCCCCTAATTTTCCGTGTAAAATTGAATTTGAGGATTTAATGAAACGAGCTCTTCAATTTTTAGATAGTACAACATATCTTTCGCACTTTTAGAAATCCTGCGATCCAGTTTAAGGGAAATTTTTCTCTGGGCCCTTAAAAAGCCGGAGAGAAAAATTTCACACCGTCATAGCTTCCTCCGTTTCTTTCATTAGTTTCATATTTAAATAAACCCTGCTTCCCCATCGGGTTGATTGTATGTGCCTCAGCCTTGCCGCCACGAGCATCAACGCCGACTTACCGTCCGGGAAGCAGCCTACCACTCGCGTGCGGCGTCTTATCTCACGCATGATACGTTCCAGCGGGTTGTTGGTGCGAATGCGCCGCCGGTACTCGCGGGGGAAATTCATGTAACTCAACGTCTCTTCAGCACCGTCGGCGACCGTTTTCGCCGCTTTGGAAAGTCTCATGCTTTCGAGCTTGACAACTACCGCCTTAACCTTTTCCTTCGCCGACGCCAGGTCCTCTCCACACACGTGGGGGTGAACCGCCGCCGAACGGGCTGACGTGTAGCACCCGTCCTTCTGGGTGGGATGGATGCATTAAGGGCCCAAATGACGGACTAGTGATGGACAAACGCTTGAAATAAATAAAGGGCTTGCGGCCAAAAAACCACAAACCCCTTATTTTACTAGCGCGCCCGGCAGGATTCGAACCTGCGACCTACGGATTCGAAGCCCTAATAATTTTGTTATGGCAACTATTTGAAAACACAGTAAAAGTGCATCTCGACCAGTAACCACGCAGGTTTCCGTTGTATCGTTTATTTTTCCTATTTACACGATAAAGTCCCAAATCTACGCTTTAGGTGCCAGTCCAGGTGCCAGACGGGAATTCGCCCCGACCA
>CAZDAF010000374.1:0-3793 GCA_964503115.1 uncultured bacterium | reverse complement strand
GCATGATGCGGAAGTCGTACCGAAGAGATCGGGACTTTGAGGTTGTTTTATTGCTTTTCCCGAAGCTCGACCGCCAACCTGGCGGCGGTTTCGGACAGTTTTGCCATTGCTTTCAGTACGTTATCGGTATTCGATTCTATTTGTTGCGCGCTATCGTTTATTTCCGAGATAGTTTCGGCCATTTGCTCGCTTGCGGTTTTTTGTTGAGTGGTGGTTATAGTAATTTTTCTGGCTACCATTTCCGTGGAAGCGGCTTGCTGCTCGATATTCTTAAGTGTTTGTCCGACCGAATCCGCCAACTCGGTGCCTTTTTCTACCAGTCCCGATCCCTTTTTAGCTGATTCGACAACCTCTTCGGTAGATTCGAGCGTTGAATCCACCAATGCGCTTATACGCTTGACGGCGTTCATGGTGTTGTCGGCGAGCCTTTTTACATCATCAACGACACCGCCGAAGCGCATACCTTCCTCACTTGCCCCCGCCGCTTCTATCTGGGCGTTGAGCGATAAGAGGTTTATCTGGATGGCCACATTTTCTATAACTTTTATCACTTCGGTTATCTGTCGAACGTCGTCGCCCAATGTGGCCACGGTGTTTGAAATTTCCTCCACGTATTTGCCCAGGGATTTGAACCCTTCCAACGCTTCACCCACTCGGTCGTTGCCCATTTGGCACGAAATAAGATTTTCCTCGGCGGACTTCTGAACGTCTGTTGCGTTTTCAGCTATTTCCCGAGCGGTGGCGACGATCTCGCTCGATGCGCTCAAGGCTTCCACAACGGCGCCGGCCTGCTCACTCGCTTCACCGACCTGTTGCTCTGCCGAGGCTTGCGCCATTGAGGCGTTTTCATCGATTGCGCTTGCAGCTTCCTGGATACGTTCGAGAAGCTCATTTGCGCGGTTGGTTTTATTCTCGAGCAACGCCGTTGTGCGCGCAAGCTCTCGGGCTAAATCTCCCATCTCGTCTTCAGAATAAGCTTTCGGGACGCCGCTAACCTCACCGCTTGATACGGCACGGAGAAAATCCAACAGCCTGCCGAGTGGCGTATTTATGTCGCCAACGAGAAGATATGTCGCCACTATCGATAAAATTAAGGTGGCTGTCAGCAAGGCAATTACAACATTACGAGATTTAACTTTTGCATCGGCGGAGGCGCCCCAATAGCCGACAGCCGCGACGAATAAATTACCTTCTGAGAAGGGAGAATATGCGATCAATTTATTATGGACCTGATCGGTTATCAAATCGAGTGATTGAGTGGAGATAATCTTCTTTGTTTCTTCGGGTGATATATCGGAGGCATCGCCGCTTAACACAGCGCCGTCCGCCGTGAATATTATCATGTGCGAACGAGCGC
This sequence comes from uncultured bacterium, assembly GCA_964503115.1. Taxonomy (GTDB): domain Bacteria; phylum RBG-13-61-14; class RBG-13-61-14; order CAYWKU01; family CAYWKU01; genus CAZDAF01. The sequence continues at coordinate 2,436 of CAZDAF010000374.1, read as the reverse complement.
CCAGCTTATCGGGGTAATAAAATTCAGCAGCGGTTTTGCCGGTATCTTTCAAACCCGTGACACCGCCGGCGGGGTTTATAGTTCGCTCCGGAAGCTTTTTAACCCAGTAATCGAGGTTTTCCTGCAATCGCATTTTCTGAACGTTTGCCACCTGGGCAAAGTTCACAAAGACAACGCTGCATAGTATATAAGCGACGACTGAAAAAATAATCATGAACATCTTGTAACGGATTCGTAACTTGAAATGCTTCAATTTGTACACACCGGCGCCGAATATCACTTTCACCGCTTCGTCTATTCGAGGTTGCTCGATTATTTTTATTGCGTAATACGATATTATGCTCAGATTCAGACCGGTGATTACTTTGAATACGTATATGGATATGACTTCTTGAGGTGAGAAACCGTGCCATTTATAAAGCAACCATACGTTAAGTAAGAGTAAAGACTCGTAAAGGAAGAAGAGAAGTATCGCGCCGTTTCGTGCAAATTTGTATATGGATCGTACAGCTTTTTCGGCTTGTTCTATCGTGGGTTCTTTTCCGGCAAGAGTAATGCGACCGAACTCGATTGCATCTTTCGCCCACCTCAAACAGAAAAAAATCATGGTGGGGGCAATGATGAAGGAAAAAGAGATATCATATGCAACAGCGATGATCCAGCGGCCGTCACGGTGTAATCCCAATGTATAGATCAAATAGAATAAGGCGGCAAACTCGATACCGAGGATAGCGGTCAAGAGTAGTCCCGCCACTCGTATATTTCTGCGGCGCTGCTTTTTTATGGCCGATTCTCTGTCAGTATCTGTTAATGGATATTCCATTATCGCTTTTTCCCGGTATGAATCCTTTTATCGGTTTTCCCGAAACTCAAGCGTAAGCCCGACGGCGGTCTCGGAAAGTTTTGCCATCGCTTTCAATACGTGATCCGTATTCGATTTTATTTGCTGCGCGCTTTCGTTTATTTCCGAGATAGTTTCGGCCATCTGTTCGCTTGATGTTTTTTGCTGCGTGGTAGTAATAGCTATTTTCCTGGAGGCTGTTTCAGTTGATGTGGCCTGCCGCTCGATATCATTTAATGTTTGTCCGATCTCATCGGCCAACTCAGCGCCTTTGCTCACCAATACCGATCCTTTTTTTGCCGACTCGACAGCCTTTTCAGTGGATTTTATGGTTGAATTCACTATTGCGCTTAGTTGCTTGATGGCGTCCATGGTGTTGTCTGCGAGTCTTCTCACCTCCTCGACGACCATTCCGAAGCGCTTACCTTCCTCGCCGGCGACCGCCGCTTCTACCTGTGCATTGAGTGATAACAAGTTTATCTGAATGGCCACCTCTCCGATAACTTCCATCACTCCGGTCATCTGCCGTATGTGATCCCCCAGCGCAACGACGCTATTGGAAATCTTCTCAACGTATGTACCAATGGACCTGAAGCCTTCCAACGCTTCCTCCACTCGGGCTTTTCCCGTTTTGCACGAAAGCAGGTTTTCCTCGGCGGATTTCCGGACGTCCGTTGCGTTTTCGGTTATCTGTCGAGCTGTGGCGACGATTTCGTTCGACGTGCTCAAAGCTTCCTCGACGGCGCTCGCCTGCTCGCTGGCTCCGCCGGCCTGTTGCCGAGCGGCGACCTGCGCCATTTCGGCGTTTTCCTCGATGGCGCCTGCGACCTCTTCTATGCGTTTGAGAAGCTCACTCGCGCGAACCGTTTTGTCTTCGAGCAGTGTCGTCGTGCGAGCAAGATTTCCGGCGAAATCTCCCATCTCATCTTCCGAATAAGCATTTAATTTTGCGCCCGTCTCACCGCTTGATACAATGCGGAGAAAATCCAGCACTCTGCTTACAGGCGTGCTTATTTCGCTTACGAGAAGAAATGTCGCCACTATCGACAAAAATATGGTGGCAAATAAGAGGGAGATTATTACGAAGCGGGCCTTACTAAAAATGCCGGTCGAAATTTCCCAATGTCCTACGGCCACCGCAATGAGGTCGTAGGCGGGTTGGGGAGTATATACCAATAGCCTGCCACGTGCATAATCGGTTATTTCGCCGGCGGATTTTGAGGAGGTGATCTTTTTTATTTCATCGGCAGACAGCGCCGATGCGTCGCCCCGGATAACGGCCCCGTCTGTTGAAAGCATAACCATCCGCGCGTGCGCGCCTAATTGATCCTCCAGGAAAAACGAAGAGATACTACCGGCCACCCCTGTTTCAACACTCGCTTCGGATTTGCCGATGAATTGCTTCGGGAGTTCTTTGACCCAGTAATCGAGGTTTTCTCTTAGCTGGGCTCTCTGTATGTTTTCTATCTGGGTGGAACCCATTAGAACCGCCCCGCACAGCAGGTAAGCTACAACAGTGAAGATCATGAGGAATATTTTATACCTGATCTTCAGTCTGAAATGCGGCCATTCGTAAATGCCTTTTTCAAACAGCT
>CAZDAF010000373.1:0-3794 GCA_964503115.1 uncultured bacterium | reverse complement strand
ATCTATTGTCTAACAAGCCGACCGGCCACCACCCCACTCTTTGCCCACAAAACGCTCGGCCCTTTGACCCCTCGAATCCTCGAACCCTTTTCTTCTCTCACATCTTCTCCACCCGCAATTCCTGGGCCATCCTGTCGTAAACAAGTTTGTACTTGGTCTCGCCGTCGGAACTGCTGAAAGTGGTCGAAAGGTCCGTGTTGGTTTTGGCTTCCGTGATAATATATTTAAGGTAATCCTTACGCTCGGACTGCATCTTCTTAAGCTCCTGGATGCCGTCGGGATCACCGACAAGTTTCATGAATGTACCTCCCTGATGACACGAATCATCTTAACATTTAGCTCGTCCGCGGTCAAGCCGATGTGCTTGACTTTTGCCTATAGCCCTTTATCATAACCGTAAGTGAACTTTTCATTATGAACCCACACATCAGCGAAAAGTTGGAAAGCGCTCCGGAACCCGTAACTTTGGCGGACGCTTTTTCTTACGTTGCCGACGATCTTGCGGCAGTTGAACATTTGCTTCAAACCGAGTTGACGAGCGAAGCTTCCTTGATCCTCGATGTCAGCCGCTACCTGATCGACAGCGGCGGGAAGCGTTTTCGACCCGCGTTGCATCTTTTAAGCGCGCGCCTGCTTGGCCTTGACGACCCGATTCGTTATCGCACAGCCGCCGCTCTCGAATGCATTCACACCGCAAGCCTTTTGCACGACGACGTGGTGGACGGCGCTTCGTTACGCCGTGGCAAACCCGCTGCAAACGTCGTCTGGGGAGATCATGCGGCGGTTTTGGTTGGGGATTTCCTATTGACCACCGCTGTTAAGTGGATACTCGAAACCGGCGATTTATCTTTGACGCGAAAATTCGCTTCCGTTTGCGGCAGCATGGCCGAAGGCGAAGCGTACCAATTGAACATCGCACGCACCCGCAGGTTGCGCGAAGACGATTACCTCCACGTGGTCGGCCTCAAAACGGCGGAGCTTATATCGCTGTGTTGCTATTCGGCGGCGATGATGGCGAAAATAGACGGGCATCAATTCGACGCCCTGAAAAAATTCGGCCATTGCGTCGGCATGGCCTTCCAGGTGGTTGACGACGCGCTGGATTATTGCAGCGAAACCGAAGAGCTTGGCAAGGCCATCGGCAAAGACCTCGAAGAAGGCAAGATAACGCTCCCGATGCTGTATGCGCTCGACAAGGCCGACCCGTCGGATAAGAAAGTTCTCGAATCGATACTTTCCTCGGATCCGCTCGATCTCGCAGATTTACCCCAGGCGCAGGAGATTATACATCGTTACCACGGGATAGATTACGCCCTCGATCACGCACGGCGCATGATCGACGATGCCGGGGATTCCCTGCAAGCCTTCGATCCGTCCCCCGCCAAAGCCGCCCTTCTGCAACTGGCCGACTTCACAGTATCGCGCAGCAAATAACCCCCCAAAACCCGCAAACAGGCACGGATAAAACAAGTCCGTCCGGGGCGCCCGTCCTCACATTAACCGAATATTTTGTTTAATAAATGCTCGACATTTCGTCGTTGTCATGATAAATTAAATCATCGTGAAAACGCCGGGTGAAATAATCGAGCTCGTCGAGCGGTTCGACCGCAACCGCGAAGCATATCTTTCGCCCGAGTATAATGAAACGCAGCTCAGGCGGGAGTTTATCGATCCGTTTTTCGAGGTGCTTGGATGGGACGTTGCTAACAAGGCGGGATATGCCGAGCCATACAAGGACGTGATTCACGAATACTCCCTGAAAATCGGCGACACGGCGAAAGCCCCCGATTATTGTTTTCGGATCGGCGGCGCCCGCAAATTTTTCGTCGAAACAAAAAAACCGGCAATTAACATTAAAGAAAGCATAGACCCCGCCTTTCAATTGCGACGCTATGCATGGTCCGCAAAGTTGCCCCTCAGTATCCTCACCGACTTCGAGGAACTGGCCGTTTACGATTGTCGAATAAAGCCTCTCAATACGGACAAGGCGAGCAAGGCAAGAACTATTTATCTGAAGTTCCAACATTACCCCGAAAAATGGAGCGAGATATCTTCGATTTTCAGTCGTGATGCAATATTAAAAGGCGCATTCGATAAATATGTCGATAGCACGAAGCGGAAAAAAGGCACCGCCGAAGTCGATGACGCTTTCCTTGCAGAGATTGAAGGCTGGCGCGATGAACTTGCTCGAAACCTGGCGCTGCGCAATCCCGCTCTGTCACAACGCGAACTTAATTTCGCCGTTCAACGCACGATTGACCGAATCATATTCTTGAGGATTTGTGAGGACCGCGGGATTGAATTTTATGGAAGGATTATCGCACTCCTGAACGGAAAAAACGTCTATAAGCGCCTTATGGGCCTTTTCACCGAAGCGGATGAAAAATACAACTCCGGCCTGTTTCATTTCAGTGTCGAACGCGAAAGGCCCATCGAACCCGACCGGCTGACTCCTAAACTTAAAATTGACGATAAGGTACTCAAGGACATCATTAAAAAACTTTACTATCCCGATAGCCCTTATGAATTCTCGGTATTACCCGCCGATATTTTAGGGCAGGTTTACGAACAATTTCTCGGAAAAGTAATCAGGCTGACCAAAGGGCATCAAGCCAAAGTCGAAGACAAGCCGGAAGTCAAAAAAGCCGGGGGCGTTTATTACACGCCGACGTATATCGTGGACTACATCGTCGAAAACACGGTCGGCATGTTGTTAAACAAGGGGCTTAAGCCCCTTGTCTCGGGTGGGTCGCCGGACGCAGGCTCGGCTAGGGGGCTTAAAACCCTTGCCCGACGGGGGGAAAGGAAAAAGGGAATAACGCCCCAAAAAGCATCGAAGCTAAAAATTCTCGATCCCGCTTGCGGTTCCGGGTCGTTCCTTATCGGCGCGTATCAATATCTGCTCGATTGGCACCGGGACAGATACGTCGAGAAAGGCCCGAACAAACACACAAAACAACTTTTCCAGGGGCCGGGCGGGGAATGGCTGCTTACGACCGCCGAAAAAAAACGGATTCTGCTTAACAACATTTACGGAGTGGACATAGACTCGCAAGCCGTCGAGGTGACAAAACTGTCCTTACTTTTAAAAGTGCTCGAAGGCGAAACAGAGGAAACGCTCAACAAGCAGCTTAAGCTCTTTAAAGAACGCGCCCTGCCCGACCTGTCGAACAACATCAAATGCGGAAACTCGCTCATAGGCCCCGACTTCTACGCGGGGAAACAAACAAACCTGTTTGATGAAGATGAAATATACCGCATAAACGTCTTCGATTGGGAAGCCGAATTCCCCGAGGTCTTCAAAGGGAAAACGCGTTTCTTATGGTTTGTTACTTTCGTGACGCATAATTCGCGGATTTCCGAGCGCATGATCAAATATGGTGTAGAAGGCGGCAAGCCTTTTGTTTTCGAAGCGGAGGAACAGATATTAATTGCGGAGAAAATAAGTAAAGTTATTCAGGCACATAGTATTGCTGTCGTCGCGTGGAATGTCCTGCCGGACCATGTCCATATGGTTATTGCGGCGGAGTCTGAAAAAGAACTAAGCGAACACGTGAAAAAAATCAAAGGCATCAGTTCGCGTGAATTCAACAGGGCTAAGGGGAAAAAATCCGGTGCGCAAATATGGGCACAAAAGTTCAACAGGAAACGTATAACGGAAGAAGAAGCTTTAAGCAGCATCAATGAGTACGTTATTAACAATCACTTAAAGCACCGCGGGCGGTGGGGAGACAGGCTGCTATATACGTGGGAAGGCGGGCGATTAAGCAACGAAGACAAGGGATTTAAATCCC
>CAZDAF010000372.1:0-3797 GCA_964503115.1 uncultured bacterium | reverse complement strand
ATCCCCTAAATGTCCATCCCCTATTTGAAAAAATCGAATACTCGGATATTATGGTGCCGTCAGAGTTTTTTTGCTATATAAAGGTTGGAGTTTGAAGTTTCCTGTCTATTCGGTATCAAGGAGGAATGAAAATGAAAGAGGACTTTGCCGGTGTGGAACCGGCGATCTATAAAAGCGGGATCAGCGTACCATACCATTGGTGGGCGGGAGAGACTGCGAGCAGGTTTTTCACAGCTATCCGCGACGAGCAAAAGTTCGTGGGCGTCAAATGCTTGAAATGCGGGAAAGTTTACTTGCCGCCGCGAAAGACTTGCCCTACCTGCTTCCGCGAAAATGAAGAATGGGTTGAGCTTTCCACAGAGGGAGAAGTGGTTTCCTTCACCGTGGCGAGGCGGCAGTTCGCTGCCATGCCGAAAAAAGCGCCGGTGATTTACGGGCTTATCAAGCTCGGCGGCGCCGATACCGCTATGCTCCACATGCTGGGCGAAGTGGAACCCTCCTCCGTCAGGATCGGGATGAGGGTATGCGCTAAATTTTCCGAAAATCGCTCCGGATCGATCATGGACATAGAATATTTCAAGCCGGTATAGGGTGGAGAGATGAGCATGGAAAATATAGCCATCATCGGAATAGGGATGACCGCAATCGAAGCCGATAAAAAAGGCGATACTTTCGCCGATATGGCCTGGGAAGCGGTCAACAAGGCGCTCGATGACGCCGGCATGACTATCGACGATTTGGATAATGTCGTTACCACTTCCAACGATTTCTGGGACGGCAGGACGATATCCTGCATGGCGGTCAGCGACGCCGGCGGCGCAAGCAATAAGAACGTTTCATGCGTTGAAGGAGATGGAGCTTTCGGCGCATTTTACGGCATGACCAGGATACTCTCCGGCTCGTACGGAACAACCCTGGTCATCGCACACAGCAAGGGATCGGAAAGCGTATCGAGCCTTATTACCAATGCAGCCTTCGATCCTATATATGATAGGGCGTTGGGCATGGATATGATTACCGCTTCCGCGATGCAGGCTAACGCTTACATGCACGGAACGGGCGCGACCCCCGAGCATCTGGCCATGGTCTCCGTCAAAAACCACGGCAACGCTCGCCTCAACCCCCTGGCACAACTCCCCATGGATATTACCGTCGATGACGTTTTGAATTCCGAAATGATCGCCGACCCGCTCCACAAGCTCGATTGCTCACCCGTATCGGACGGATGCTGCGCTGTCATCATCGCAAATGAATCCAAGGCTGAAAAATACAGGGGCAAGCCGGTGTGGGTCAAAGGGGCCGCTTTTTGCTCCGATGCGTATTTTTTGGGAGACCGAGACCTATCGTATGCCCGGTCGCTCGAGGCGGCGGCGAAAAAAGCTTACTCGATGGCAGGCATAATCGATCCGAAAAAGGACATCGATGTAGCCGAGCTTTACGACGCATTCACGTACCAGGAGATGATGTGGGCGGAAGCGCTGGGATTATGTCAGGATACGGGAGCAGGAGCAATGCTTGAAAAGGGCCTCTTCGATATCAAAGGCGAAATGCCGGTCAATCCATCGGGCGGATTGTTGAGCGGCCATCCGGTTATTGCGGCTGGTTTGATCCGTATTGCAGAAGCGGTCAATCAACTGCGGAACGACGCAGGCTCCTACCAGGTCGAAGGCGCCGAAAAGGCCATTGCCCACGGCGTCAACGGGCTATGCGGCCAATCGCACTGCGTTTGGATTCTATCGAGGGAAAAGTAGGAGGCGCAAATGAGCAAAAAAAGAGTGGCTATCGTAGGAACGGGCCAGACACACCATAAAAGTCACCGACCTGACGTCAACGGCCAGGAGTTGATAAACGAAGCGGTTCAAAGGGGGCTCGAAGACGCAGACCTCACAATAGATGACATCGACGCGGTGGTCATCGGCAACATGGACCATTTTGAGGGTATAAACTACACCGATTGCTGGAGTGTCGACGGCTCCGGCGCTTTCATGAAGCCGATCATGAAACTCACCACCGGAGGCACCACCGGCTCGACCCTGGGCATCGGCGGATACCACATGGTCGCTTCAGGGCTTTTTGAAAAAGTACTCGTTATCGGGTGGGAAAAGAACTCCGAGTCCGACACCACCGGGGCCATCACCACCGCTTTTGACGCGGTTTGGGACAGACTCGTGTTTGCGGGTGCTATTTCGGGCCTGGCCGTCGAGGCGCAGGCGTACATGGCAAAATACGGGGCTACGGATCGGGACGGCGCTCGCGTTTCTGTAAGGGACAGAAAGCACGCCTGCAATAATCCATATACCCAGTTGAGAAAAGAAGTTACTCTGGATGAAGTTCTCGCTTCTCCCATGCTCGCGGACCCCATTCACCTTCTGGACGTATGTCCCCGAACCGATGGCGCCTGCGCAGTTATCATGGCGAACGAGGACGTGGCCGAAAAGATATGCTCGAACCCGGACTGGATATTGGCCACGGCCAATCGCCATACATATACCTATCTGGGCGATGTGAACTGGGGCGAACTGGACAGCATGGCGGGAGCCGCAAAAGATCTTTTCAACAAAGCCGGTATCAAGGAACCTCGCAATGAAATCGACGTAATCGAGCTATATCAGCCATATTCCTTTGCGGGGATCATATGGATAGAAGACCTTGGGATCGTCGGTCGTGGAAAAGGCGCGGAATATATCTGGAGCGGGGCCACCGATATGGGAGGCGAGTTGCCCATCAATCCTTCTGGGGGCGTGATCGCATGTAATCCCATCGGTGCGACCGGTCTGATAAGGTGCGCGGAAGCCGCACTTCAGGTCATGGGTAAGGCCGAGCAAAGACAAGTGCCGGATGTAAATATAGCGCTGAGTTCCGGGTTCGGGGGTTGTATGTGGACCGATCTTATACTGCATGGAAAGAAGAAACCGGACTTTTAGGGAGAAAGGTTATGGAAAAGAAAGACCTGTTGATTATCGAATCGGGAAATATTACACAACCTTTTAATTATGCCGTGGGTCTTCACGGAAGTAAGTTCTTCCGGGAACTTAAAGACAACAAACGAATCCTCGGCATAAAATGCCCCAAGTGCAAAAAGGTTTATGTGCCTCCGCGCCGAGTGTGCGGACCCTGCTTCGTCGAGATGGACGAATTTGTGGAAGTCGGCCCCAATGGCAAAATCGGCTCTTTTACCATCTTGCGCTACGCCTTTATCGACCCGGAAACCGGCGAGCAAAAGCCCGTGCCTTACGGCTACGGCTTTATCCAGTTCGACGGCGCGGACACTCTTTTTCAGCACTACATCAATATTGACGATGAATCGAAAATCAAGATCGGCGCGAGGGTCGAGCCGGTTTTCGCTAAAGAAAGAAAAGGAACCATAAGAGACATCGAATACTTCCGGGTCATAGAATAATATCATGACTTCCCTCGAACCGGCGCATAAACCGGGATGGGATCGGCAGGCCGAGCATTAAAGATGCTGCACAAAAAGATCCAGTTTATATTAACCTATAATATATGCCCACTTCGCTCCCCCGGAAACGCCCCTATTCAACATAACCGGACATGGAGGTAAAATGACGATAAACCACCAATTCAAGTGCTTCACTTTTAATCCCAGATTTTGCAGTTGGAGATAGAAACAAGGTAAATATCGAGTCAGACAAGGGATTTAAATCCCTTGTCCGTCGCACTGAATAGTGTTGTTTTTAACTGCATTGCAGTTGAAAAAGTGCATTGTAAGTATCCGATATTAAAGCCGAATAACGAAAGCAACTGATCTTTGTTCGAATGTCAAACGCAAAATCTGG
>CAZDAF010000371.1:0-3829 GCA_964503115.1 uncultured bacterium | reverse complement strand
GGCGCTCGGTGACGGCGTGGTTTTGAAGAACAATCGCGTTTTCTTCCAGTTTACGGGTCATGCGACCATCAACAACGATGACACGATGTCCGCATTGCCGCTGGATTTGTACCGCTCGATTTACATCATGCACGAAAGAACAGGACTGGGCGCAAAAAATGATGTATGGCAGCAAACAATATTTGGCGTTTATATAGAGCCGATAAGCGGCTTGCCCAAGGTGTACCATTATGATTACACCGCTGAAAAATGGGGGAGATAGTGTTATGAAACGTGTACGACATACAGGCAATCGGTGTGGTTTCACGCTGGTAGAAGTATTGGTCGCCATGTCCATATTCGCCTTTGGCGCGATGGCCCTTTTCGCTATGCAGTTAAATGCCATCGATGCCAGCACACAGGCCAGAAGGCTTGCGATGGCTACCGAGTTGATGCAGTTCCCTATCGAGGCGTGGAAGGGAACCACTTTCGCTGATATCAATGCCATCTCCGATCCGGCGCCGGGGTGGGGGGGAACGTTAAATCTCACCTATAACACGGGCGCGCTTCCCACTTACGCCGACGGCGATCTTACAACCGATGATGGTCCTGATGTGCTCCAGAAAATCTGTCGGGAATGGTACGTGCTTTTTTTGAAGAATTTCGATATAGGACGGGGCACCATGAAAATTACCATCCACAGTGAATCCATCAGTGGAAACAATGTAAACAAATGGGCGGATATTGAACTGTATGTCGAGTGGTGCGACAACAAGCCCTCACCGACCGGTTGTTCCCCGAACCATAAACACAAAGTGGAAACCAGGCCCTTGAGGTTTACGAATAATATTTAATAGAAAGATCGATCGGGTTGAGTTTGTTGTGAAAGGAGAGGTAGCCATGGAAAAGCTGAATGCAGACGGAATAAAAAGAGGTCGCGGACGGGCGAACGGGAAAAGCGGTTTCACCCTTACGGAAGTGCTGATAGCGATGTTTATCAGCCTGATAATTTCCGCAATGCTGTTTGTAACCCTCGAGCGGCAAAGTAAGACACATATCGCCGAGACGGAGACGGTCGAGTTGCAGGAAAAAATCATCAGCGTCGTGGACCTTATGGGTAAGGAAATCCGTCTTGCCGGATACCTCGAGCGTAACGACCGCATACCTTTCGCCGATAAATATACGTTTACATTCATGGGAGACATCGATAACGTCGGCGGCGCCCAACTCAAGGCGGATATCATCGAGGGAGAGGACACCGCCAAATACGTCGAAACGGTTACTTACATATATTATCCGAGCCAAGGAAGGCTGATCAGGGTGCAGGGAACAGGCAGTAATAAGAAGGTATTGGATTTTGTCGACGGACTCGACGATTTTGAATTCTCATATTACGATGCCGACGGCGACCGGATTTATTCGACTTCCGCTGAATGTATGGCGGACGGAGGGGGCGACGGCCTTGTTTGTGGACAGACGGCGACGGACAAAACCAGTCTGGGAACCTATTGCGGGGAAGCCAATCTTACCGGCAATAACAGCAAGGCGTGCCGGGACTCGATACGGCGCATACGGATAACCCTGAGCGATTCCACCGAAAGCGCCGCAGCCGCGATAGGCGATAATATAACCAAAAGGAGCAGAACGGTCGTTCGCGAGGTGGCGCCTCCCAACCTGAGCCTCGAGCCGCTTGTAGCATGCGGTGCGCTCGTCGTCAGCGCGCCGACCACGTTGGCGGCTTGCAATCCACCCGGCGAAGACGCACTCATAACCATAACTACCTATGCGCTCAACGATGAGGGCCAAAACGTCCTGACAAATAAAAACGATATAAATATCTCCGTGAACCCGGTCTGCCAGCTTTTCTACGACGAGGCAAAAACCGATCCCGTCGATCTTACTCTCCCGATTCCCGAACCCGGCAATACAAGATTGTCCACCGTCAATCTATACCTCGAAAGCGGCTCGAAGATGGTTGGCGATGATATAGAAATTCTGACCAGGTGGAGACCGGCAGAAGAGGGATGCTCATTTCAGCGGGTCACAAGACCTATAACTATTGTTCCGGGAGATCCCTGCGAAATTGAAATGGAGACCATCGACCCGTTTGCGTACGTTTGCGATGACGGATCGGGAAGATGCCCTAGTTCTAAGAAAATTTATTTTGTATTAAAAGACGATTGCGGCAACGCGATTCCCAATGGAAAGATGGAATTCCAGATACAGGGCAACGACGCGAGCGGGACACGTGGCTGGCTCAGTCCCCCGGATGACCCGGGAACACTGTACCCGACTGACGATGGCCCTGTTCCGGTAATAGGCGGTGACGGTGAGCCGGGCAATGATGAGAAAGGAAGGGTCGGCATAACATATACGGCGCCTACTATGGATCTGCCCGGCGGTCAGTTATGGGTTACAATCGAGGGCATCATTACGGAAAAAGGGGAAGGATGCCAGGAATCTTATTTCTTCGATGTGAAACTCCTGCCCTGCACTCCGGATCATCTGGAATTTAAAATGGAAGATCCGATATACGGGTGTATGAACATGCATGTCCCGATAGACGTGTATGTAAAGGACTATTGCGGAAACAATGTCATACTTTCAAATCTTGTAGATTACAACCAGATGACGGCGGATTTGGATCCGACTAATAAGGATGTAATAACTGCAACCCTTACGGTGCCGCAAGACGTCGGCCCATACCAGGATGAAACCATATCGATGTGGGAAGAAGTAATACCTTTCGGCACATTGCCTTATCCCCCCAACAGCTTTACGGTCGCCCTTCGGGCGAAGAATGAATGGGGCTTTGACGAACCGTTCTATCGAATATTGTATAACAGCAGGACGGACGAACCCGACCGCGTTCCAAGAGGGCCGTTTCAAGTCGAGTTCACATATCATGGCATAGGTTATGACAGTAGCACGGACGAATATTTTCGATATATCCCGGATCCCGTCGGACATCCCTTCGATCTGTCGGATTGCAATTGCAATATTTGGGCCGCTAATTATCCCGAGTATTTCTGCAATCCGGCCGGCGGCCTGACTCTCGCCTGCCCTTATGACGCGTCGTTATGGGCCGTCGGCGGCGGACACGACCCCGATAACGAGGGTAGAATTTTAGTGACTTCCGGTACGTACCAGGTCGAGTTGAGGGTCGGCGACCCCGAGAACCCGGACGTTTACGTCTCGCAAACGGATGAGTTCCCGTTCATCCCGTTCCAGGAGACCGAGTTCTTCACGTGGCCCTTCTGGCTTCGCAACAAAACCTTCCCGATCAACGGCGGTGTAGCCCTACGCCTCGAGGAGAGAAACGCGGATGGCGATCTGATGTGCACCTTTGACTGGAGCACGACGATACTGTGCAGCGAGGCGTCGCTCGAGTTGCTGGACAGGGAGATGATGCCCGCGATAACGTACGATCCTTACGATCCGGACGAGCGGGTGTATGTCGAGCTGTCGGACTGCAACCGTCCGGCCCAGGACAGCGAGGATGACATTGAAGTGGACATTTATACGACTACCGGCGATCACGAGGTGGTCAAGCTGTACGCCGACGACCCGACCACGCTCACCACTTACAGGAACCGCGACGATATCCCCATCACCGCCCTGACGCTTCCCACCCAGGGCAACGGCATTCTCGAAGTCGGCTCTGCGGACAAAATCTGGGTGGACTATTATGACGACACCGCTGAATGCGGTTGTATCGACATGGCGCACGACGAGGTGGACCTCATAAGCTTCTGCGTCACCGCCGCGCTGTACTCCGGCGCTGCGGCTTCTTTCCAGGGCACGGCGTTCCGCGTGCACTGGGGGGACGTGGTGGTCTTCGACGACATCG
>CAZDAF010000370.1:0-3831 GCA_964503115.1 uncultured bacterium | reverse complement strand
GCGTATGATGCGGGCCACCGTCGCCAGACCGATACCCGTGCCCGGAAATTCATGTGTCGAGTGCAGCCGCTGAAAAGCACCGAACAGCTTGTCCGCGTAGGCCATGTTAAAGCCCACGCCATTGTCTCGCACGAAGTAAGCTTTTTCTCCCTCATGCTCGGTAATGCCGAACTCTATACTTGCCGTTTGTATCTTTCCCGTGAACTTCCATGCGTTGCCCAGCAGGTTCTCCATGGCCACCTGAAGCAACCGCGCATCGCCGTTCACAATAAGACCTTCTGCAATGATGAAATCCGCCTGGCGCTCCGGCTGCTCCTTTTTAATATCTGTTGCGATACTCCGCGCCAATTGGCTTATGTCCACGCTCTCGCGCTTCATCTCGCTTCTGGTAATACGCGACAGCTTTAAAAGGTCGTCAATAAGCCGGCCCATGCGCCGTGTGGCGCCGGTCACACGGTGGATGTAGTCTTTGCCCCGGTCGTTCAACTTGTCGTGGTAATTCTCCAGGAGCGCCCGGCTGAAGCCGTCGATGCCCCGGAGCGGCGCCCTCAAATCGTGAGACACTGAATAAGCAAATGCCTCAAGCTCCTTATTGGCCTCTTCAAGCTGAGAGGCATATTTTTTAATGTCCTGTTCCGCCCGCTTGCGCTCGGTGATGTCCTCGATGGCAAGGAGTATCAACCGGGTCTTATTGGTCTCCCGGTAAATCCTGCGGGCGTTAAGGAGCATTGTCTTTTGTCCTAGGGTCTCAAAGTCGTGCTCCATCTCGTAGTCGTCGAAGAAAGTGTTCTTGGACGGAACGTTTTCCAATAGCTCTCGCAGCTTCGGGATGTCCCACTGCCGATTGCCCAAGTCATAGATATTGTGGCCCTCGGTCTCCTCAGGCGTCACCTTGAAGGTCTGGTAGAAGGAGCGGCTGACCGAAATTACCTTCAGGTCAGCATCCAGTACCAACAGGGGTTCGCGAACCGTAGCCACAATGCTCTCAGCATAAGCCCGGGCGTCCTGAACTAGCTGTTCCGCCCGCTTGCGCTCGGCATCTGATTTTTCTAACTTAGCAATCCGCCGGCGCAGTTGAGCCAGTTCTTTGATGAGTTCATTTTTGGTCTTTCTTTCATCCCTCATAATTAAGACCTCTCTGAAAATGCACGCTTTGACTTGGACCCGTTCAGTGCCAGCTCAATCGCCTCGATCACCTGTTTATTTTCGACCGGTTTCGGCAAAACCATAATGGGTGAATAGTCAAGCGCCTTCATCATGAGATCGCTATCGAGATAGCCGGTGATGATGATTACCGGCATGCCTTTATCTATTGCGCGGATATGCTTCAAGGTTGTCGGGCCGTCCATTCCGGGCATCTTGAGGTCCAGCAGAACAACATCGGGTGTGTCGCGCCGGATGAGTTCCAGAGCCTGAGCACCATCGGTTACCGTAGAGATTCGGTAAGGCTCATTGCGAAGGATGCGCCGAATGGCTTTAAGCATATTCTCTTCGTCATCCACCACCAGAATGTGCGAAATGCCGGAACGCATATGGTATGTGTCGGCCCAACGCTTTAACTCGCTCTCCCTGAAGCGCCAATCCTTGCCGACTTTGAAAGACGGAATGTCCCCGCGCCGCGCCAAACGCCGAACCGTCTCTATATGCACGCCCAAGTATTCCGCTGCTTCCTTCGTTTTAAACACTCGCGACAAAGCTGTTTCTTCTCCTGAAAAAATATTGTCTAGTCGTTAAGCACTTCTATCAACATTAAACAAAATCCGCATCAAAAACGGATGTCTTAAGTTGAGTTAAGTTGAGTTAAGTTGAGTTAAGAATAGCAACTTAAACAATTGCTGTCAATCCCCTGGACAAATTTCCCCCTAAATTCATCTGCAGCCTGTTATAAGGCGGCTGGTGATGGTTTTTTCCTTATTTAGCTTGAAAACTTCAAAAAATCGGTGTGATTTGGCGCTTTAAAGAAGATTCGGAACATTGTAGGACGAAAAAACGTCGGAATTTCAATTATCCGGCTAGAGTTTCTTTTACTTTTCTGCGATTATTTTAGTTAATTCACTGCTTAATTGGTTTGCTTCAGAGGGTTTTTCGACTCTCCCGCTGAGCCCATATTTCTCGAAATTTACACCCTTAATTTCACAGGATATTCGTTAAAGCGTCATCTTATTCTTCCAGATGAAGTGAGGCCTTTTGAGTGTTTGATGCGAGCAACTGGTCACATCGAGGGCAGTATTTCCATTCCGGCTCGATCCATGTTCCGCAGTTAGCGCAATTATTTCTCACTTTTGCGCCACAGGCGGTGCAGAATAGCATCCAATCATGCACAGGGTTTTGGCAATTTGGACAAAATATTTTCACAAGCTCTTGAGTTCCCAAAACCCTTAGAACTTCTTCGAGTGAAGTTATGCCTTCATTAACCTTTGAGATGCCGCTTTCGAGCAGAGTTTGCATACCGTTCAGTTTGGCCATTCGCATAAGTTCGTTTTCAGCGTAATCTCCCGCGATCAGCCTTTTCATTTCCTGGGTGGGGACCAGGACTTCGAACATTCCAATTCTTCCGATGTAGCCGGTATTTTTGCAATGCGAACATCCCTTCGGGGCGAATGCGCGCTTAACCTTCGGGTTTCCGAGGTAGTGGAGGATATCGGGGTCGGGTTTGACTTCCTCTCTACACTGCGGGCAAAGCTTTCGTACCAACCTTTGCGAGACTATTCCATCTATTCCCGATGAGATGATGTACGGCTTGACCCCAAGATCGAGCAGCCGCGAGATAGTCGCGACGGTGCCGTTTGTGTGCAGGGTAGAAAGGACAAGATGCCCCGTGAGGGCGGCATGGAAGGCTACTTCCGCTGTTTCAAAATCTCGAATTTCGCCCAGCAGAATGACGTTCGGGTCCTGACGAAGTATAGCCCGGAGAATGTTGGCAAAATTAAGGCCGATCTTATCCTTAATAAGCACCTGGCCGGCGTGTTCGAGATAATATTCAACGGGATCCTCGATTGTCACGTAGTTTACATTGGGGTTCGCATGAGCATGGAGAAGCGCATAGAGCGTGGATGTTTTTCCGGAACCGGTGGGGCCGGTTGTAAGTATCATACCCTGCGGTTTGTGTATGAGTGCTTCGAGATGAGCAATATCACGTGCGTCCGTGCCTAACTCATGAAGATTCATCAAGCTGGCATTACGGTCAAGTATCCTCATAACCACCTTTTCGCCGGAGATGGTGGGAAGAGATGAAATTCTGACATCCACGGTTTTAGTTCCGGCTTTTACCGTAATTCTTCCGTCCTGAGGCTTCCTACGCTCCGATATATCCATCTCCGCCATGATTTTAATTCGGGAGATGACGGTCTGGTGCATGTGCTCCGGAATCTGGATTCGATCTTCCAATAGACCATCTATACGAAAACGGACGAGCGAGTATTGAATCCTTTTCTCGATATGTATGTCGGAGGCACGGGCCTTGAGTGCCTCCCAGAAAATTAAGTTTACCAACCGTATTGCGGGAGGAGTAACAGAATCCTTGAGGATAGCGTCCAGGGATTCGACCTCATCTTTTTCCAGCACCACCTCTATGGATTCGTAGGGATCGTAATCGGCTGCTTGCATCAGGGCGTTGTCGATAATTATATCTTCGGAGGAGGTATTGGGACTAATGACACCGGGTTGTTTTTCAAAGAAGCGGTTAAGAGCATCCTCAAGCTCTTTGACCGGCGACAAAGCCGGAATAATCTCAAAACCGGTCGAGAAACGTATGTCCTCGATCAGGGCGTAATCCGCCGGATCGGCCATACCTAAAAGCACCTTACGCTGATCCATCCTTTTAAGAGGCAT